>JALTLT010000256.1 GCA_027001815.1 Gammaproteobacteria bacterium
GGGAGTGGCCTGCAATGAGTAATACTCTACCCGAACCCACCCATGATGTGACTGACGAGCCGGAAATGCGCGCCCTTTGGCCGCAGGCGCTGGTGGACATGCTCGATGTGATTGCCGCCTCGCTGGCACGGGAGCTGGGCGATCAGGAGCAGGCCAGGCGGCTCGCGGCCCTCGCCATCCGCGAACTCGCCCACTATTTCGGCGGGCGGATGACCTACCTCCCTCGCGGCGACCGGCTCGAGCGCGCCCTGCGCGACAAGGCGATCTGGGATGCCCACGACGGCCGACGCACCTCCGTGCTGGAGCTGGCCGCTCGCTACCGCCTCACCGAACAGCAGATCTACGCCATTCTGCGTGAGCAGCGGGCGCTGCATGTGCGGCGGGTGCAGCCGGGATTGTTCGAGGAGGAGCAATGACCGCACAGCCCTCACGTGAGCAATGGGCCGAAGTCGCGGAGCGGCTCGACCAGATATGGTGTCCGGTCTATTTGCGGTGCGACGAATTCCTGGTGCGCGCCTGCCGGCAGCAGGTGAAATACAACCGGCTGGGTATCGTGGTGTCGGTCAATGGCGTCTTATTCGACCCTGCATGGATACCGCTGCGGGATCGGCCGATGTCGGAGGAGGCGCGCCGCTTCTGGATGCCACACAAGAAGGCGGTAATGCCGAGACGGATGCTCAAGCGTCTCGAGGAGATTCTGGGCAAGCGCGAATGCCGGCGGCGTGGCTACTACGATCACCGGATCGTGCCGGATCCGGTGTGGAACCGGCCTGGCCCGTTCATCCGGCACCTGAAGAAGCACAACGCATCGATCAGACTGATCGATGAACTGACCTATGAAACCGCTCTCGCAGCGATGCGGGCTCGGGCCGGCCGATCGCAACAAGCGGCCCAGCCGCTGGAAGGCGGTGACAGATGAAATTCTGGAGCATTCAACGCGCCGAAATCGTTATCAGGCCACCCACGCCTGCACATGGCACCGTGTGGTGGTATCTGACCGGCCTGGACCCTCGGCGCGTCATCTCGGAGGTACACGGCACGGTGCTATTCGGTGTTTCGACGCGGCATTACCGCGTGATTGGTTCAGCAACTCTCAGTCGCCCCGCCGCCGGCATCGACACCGTGGAACAAACCCCCTGACCCCCAGCCACGGAGGAGAACCCCATGAGCGAAGTCATCCCTGTGCCCTTTCACACCGACACCCTCTACCTCATCGACCACCAGGGCGAGCCCTATGTGCCGATCCGTCCCATTTGTGCCGCCCTCGGCCTCAAATGGCAGCGGAAACACAAGAAGATCACCTCTGGCCGACTCAGCGCAACCGTAGTATATAAGGCCGCAGTTGCCGGCGATGGCAAAACCCGTGAAATGCTCTGCCTCCCCCTGCGCAAGCTCCCTGACTGGCTCTACTCCATCAGCCCCGGCCGGGTGCGCGCCGACATCCGCCCCAAGCTGGAGCAATACCAGGAAGAGTGCGACGAAGTGCTCTGGCGCCACTGGAGCGGCCTCGCCCCGGCCGCCGAAGCCGCGCCGCGCCGTGACGAAACCGCCCTGTTGTACGAACTGCTCGACCTCTACCGCTTCAAGGTCGGCGCCCTCGAGGCGCAGCTTGCCCCGGCGCCCAAGCGCCAGCCGCCCCGTCCGCTTACCGACGACGAGATCGAACAAATCCGGCAACTGGCCGCAGGCGGCCTGAGCAACGCCGACATCGCCAAGCGGCTTGGGCGCTCCACCGCCACCGTCTCCTTCGTCTGCCGCGACCTCCGGCGGGGGAACGTGGCGGCCTGATTTGACAACCGCGCCGCTTCGGGTCTATGTTTGGCGTGCCGGCGGCAAAATCCGCCGGTCCGGGTCCGCCAACCCGGAACAGTCGAGGCGCAGGCCGCCTCACCCGAGTGCGGTTTTTTTCTGCCCGAGTTTATGGTGGCCTGTGCGGATTCCCCTTCGGGGGAGCCGGGTCCTCGACCCCGGTCTTGGCGGGTCCGTGCAGGTCGCCACCCTCTTTCGCCAAGGAGCGGGTGGTGGTTTTCCAACGATCAAGTCGAGGAAACTGCCATGTCTCAACACACCTACCTCGCCGACTTCAACGGCTATCCCATCGAAATCATCGACCGCAACGGCAAGCCCTGGCTCACCGGCGAGCAGATCGGCCTCGCCCTGGGGCTCAAGCACCCCCGGCGCGGCATCAACAAGATTTTCAACGCCCACCGGGACGAGTTCACTTCTGAGATGTCTTCCATCACCGAAACGGTGACGGGAGCCGGGAAGCGCGAAACCCGCATCTTCAGCCCCCGCGGCGCCTGGATGCTGGGCATGTGGTGCCAGACCGAGCGGGCCAAGGCGTTCCGGGTCTGGGTGCTGGATGTGCTCGAGCGGCGGCAGGAGGATCCGGCCCTGGTGGAGAGCTACCACGCGCTGCGGGAGCAGTACGTGGCCCTCATCGACCGCCACCAGCGGCTGGCGGATCTGGTGCGGCGCGCGGATCGGTCGCTGGCCCGTATCGAGCGCTATGCGGCATTGGGGTTGAGCAACTATGAGATCGGCCGCCTGCTGGGTCGCAGCGAATCGTGGGTCCGCCGCCGGCGGCGCGAGCTCGGGGCCTGTGGGCTGATCCGGCAGGCCCTGCCCGCTCCGCAACAAGCGGCCCTGCCGCTGGAGGGGGGTGCGTCATGAGCCTGAGCCGAGAGCAGATCGAGGCGCTGGACCGCATGGACCGAATCGCCACCTGCTGGCGGGCCGTCTCCGACCTGGTCCTGCCCGACGGCGACGCCCTCCAGACGCGCCAGCGCGACCACCTGGCCGTGCTGCTGGACTTTCTCGCCGAGGAGTACCAGGCGGCCCGCGTGGCGTTCATGGCCGCCCGGGCCCACCCCGGGGAGGATCCGGGAAGGCGGTTTGACGGCGCTTTCATTCCCTCTTAACCTGCCGTTGGCGCCCGGTGGAAGCCGGGCGCCGATTAACCCTCTTTAATCCCTGCCCTCCGGCCGCCGCCACTATCGTGGCGGCATGGCTTCTTCCCACCTCACCGAGATTCTCGTCGACCGGATCATCGGCGACATCATCGCCCGCGAGGGTGGTTTCGTCGACCACCCGGCCGACCGGGGCGGTCCCACCAAGTTCGGTATCACGCGCCAGACGCTTGCCGAACATCGCGGTCGCGACGTCTCCATCGAGGATGTGCGCAACATCACCATGGACGAGGCGCGCGAGATCTACGCCGCCCGCTACATCCGCGGCCCCCGCTTCGACCAGATTGGTCACCCCGCACTGATGGCGCTGGTGGTGGACTGCGGCGTGCTCCATGGCACCCGCCGGGCCACCCGCTGGCTGCAGGTCGCCGCGGGTGTGAAGGACGACGGCGTCGTCGGCCCGCTCACCCTGCGGGCGGTGAACGGCGGGGATGGCCCCGCCCTCTACCGCCGGGTGCTGGCCAGCCGCTGCCGGTTTATCGGTACTCTCGTCACCCGGCAACCCTCCCAGGCCGTTTTCGCCGCCGGCTGGGCGAACCGCGTGGCCCGGTTCATCGAGGATACGCCATGAAGTGGTCGGACGTCGGGAATCTGGTGGCCAAGGCCGCCCCCCTGGTGGGCGGCCTGCTGGGTGGACCGTCCGGCAGTGCCGTGGGCTCGCTCGTCGCCCGGGCACTCGGCTCGGAGCCCACGCCCGCCGCGGTGGCCCAGGCGATCCAGGCCGACCCGCAGGCCCTGGAGCGGGTCCGCAGACTGGAGCTGGAACACGAGGCGGACCTCACCCGGATGCACCTGGAGGCGGAGACGGCGCGGTTGGTCGAGATCAACCAGACCATGCGCGCCGAGGCGGCCAGCCAGGATGCCTATGTGCGGCGCTGGAGGCCCACGTTCGGGTATCTGGTCGCCCTTTCCTGGCTGATCCAGTGCGCCGCCATCGCCGGGTCCATCGTGGCCGAACCGACGCAGGCCGGCGCCATCGCTCAGGCGGTCACTGCGCTGACCCCCATGTGGGGTGTGGCGCTGGCGGTGCTCGGCATCAATGTCACCTCGCGCTCCCGCGACAAGCAGGTGGCGGCCGGACAGGCTCCGGCGCCCGGATTCCTGCAGACCCTCGCTGGACGGCTCGCCGGGAGGCGTTGAGGGGTGGAGTGGCGGCGGATGGACAACTGGTATCTCCAGGCTGACACGGGGCACCGCGTCTCCCGCGCTGTCACGCCGACCGGCTGGCTCTATTCGGCATGGTCGCCAGAGGGGCGGCTGCTGGAGGTGTGCTCGAGCTCGGACGCCGCAAAACGGCGATGTGAACAGGAGCAGCAACAGAGAGGTGAACAATGCGCGTGAAAGGGGAGCGGGATGGCTGATTACCGGATGCTCGGATTCTGGTGGGACGTGGCCCAGGCCGGTGGGCTGGCCGTGGTGGCGGCCTACACCTGGCTGGCGAACAGGAGCAAGGCCAACCGGGCCGCCATCGACCGGGTGGACGGGCGGGTCGGAGAGATGGCCGGCCGGCTGGAGCGGCTCGAGCAGCGGGCCGACACCGCCCCCACCCACAGCGATCTGAGCGTATTGCACGAGCGCATCACGGAACTCTCTGGTGCGGTGCGCGAGCTGACCGGCGTGATGCAGCAGTTGCGCCGGGCCGTGGACCGGGTGGAGACCTACCTGCTGGAGAAGGGGGGAGAATGAGCTATCGAGACATCGTCGCGGCGGATCTGCGCCTGGTGATCCTGCAGGCCCTCGAAGAGGATCCGGACTATTCCCACAACGACGCCGTGCTCCAGCGCATGCTGGACGCGGTTGGGCACTCGGTGTCCACCGACCGCCTGCGGACCGAGTTGGCCTGGCTCGCGGAACAGGGGTTGATCCTCATCAACGAGATCGAGGATCTGGTGGTCTCGAAGCTGACCGCCCGCGGGGAAGATGTGGCGCTCGGCCGGACCCGGGTGCCGGGCGTGGCCCGGCCCCGGCCGGAGGTGTGAGATGCCTCGGCCGAGCACCATCGACCGCCTGCCGCCCGACGTCCTGGAGAAACTCCAGGAGCTGCTGCGCGACCCGCGCGTGACGCAGCTCGAGGCTACGCGGAGGATCAACGCCATCCTCGAGGAGGATGGCCGCCCGGAGCGGCTGAGCAAGTCGTCAGTCAATCGCTACGCCCAGCGCATGGAGCGGGTGGGAGAACGGCTGCGCCAGTCCCGCGAGGTGGCCGAGATGTGGATCGCCCGGCTGGGCGCGCAGCCCCAGGGGCAGCTCGGCCACCTGGTCAACGAGATCCTGCGCACCTTCGCCTTCGACCTCTCGCTGCAGCTCCAGGATGGACTGGCCGCCCTGGACGAGGAGACCATGCCGGCAGCCGTGAAGATGGTCAAGGAACTCTCCATCGCCATCCACCGGCTGGAGCAGGCGGCCGGCGAGAACGTGAAGCGCGAGGCGGAGATTCGCGAGCAGGCCCGGCGCGAGGCGGCCGAGGCGGCCGAAAAGGTGGCCAGACAGGGGGGGCTGTCGGCCGACTCGGTCCAGGAGATCCGCCGCGCGATCCTGGGGGTGCGCGATCCGTGAGTGACTATCTCCGCGCCAGTCTCCCCAACACCGCCGCCGCCGCGGCGCCCCCGGTGCTGCTGCCCTACCAGCAGCGGTGGGTGGGGGATCCTGCCCAACTCAAGGTGGCGGAGAAGAGCCGCCGGATCGGTCTGACCTGGGCAGAGGCGTCGGACAACGTGCTCATCGCCGCCGGCGAGGATGGCTCCAATGTTTTCTACATCTCGGCCACCCAGGACATGGCCCTGGAGTACATCGAGGCCTGTGCCATGTGGGCCCGGGCCTTCAACCAGGCGGCCGGGGAGATCGAGGAGGGGATCTTCGAGGATGAGGACCGCGACATCAAGACCTACAAGATCGATTTCCCGCTCTCCGGTCACCGGGTCGTCGCCCTGTCCTCCAGACCCACCAACCTGCGCGGCAAGCAGGGGGTGATCGTCATCGACGAGGCGGCCTTCCACAACGATCTTCAGCAGATGCTCAAGGCGGCCATGGCGATGCTGCTGTGGGGCGACAAGGTGCGGGTGATCTCCACCCATGACGGCGTGGACAATCCCTTCAACGAACTCATCCAGGAGATCCGGGCCGGAAAGCGTCCTGGATCGGTCCACAAGATCACCTTCCGGGAGGCCGTCGAGCAGGGGCTCTACCGCCGGGTCTGCCTGCGGCGCGGGATCGAATGGACCCCCGATGGGGAAGCCCAGTGGGTTACGGGCGCTTACGCCTTCTACGGTGACGCGGCGGCCGAGGAGCTGGACGTGGTGCCTTCCCAGTCCGGTGGCACCTACCTGACCATGGGGCTCATCGAGGCCCGCATGAACCGGGAGACACCGCTGGTGCGCGGGCGATGGCCGGCGGAGTTCGGGCACTTGCCGGACGACGTGCGGGAAAAGGAGGCGGAAGCGTGGTGTGAAGAGCATTTGAAGCCGATTCTCGAACGGCTCGATCCGGAACGCGCACATGGCTTCGGCGAGGACTTTGCCCGGACGGGCGACCTGACGGTGATCGACATCCTCGAGGAGGGGCGTGACCTGATCGACCGGGTGCGGCTCCAGGTGGAACTCTCCAACTGCCCCTTCCGCCAGCAGGAGCAGATCCTGTGTTACCTCATCGACCGTCTCCCTCGCTTCCGCTCCGGGGCCCTCGATGCGCGGGGCAACGGCCAGTACCTGGCAGAGCGGATGGTGCAGCACTACGGCGCCGCCCGCATCGAGGCGGTGATGCTGTCGAATGCCTGGTACCTGGAGAACATGCCCCGCTTCAAGGCCGCCCTTCAGGACGGCACGCTCGACGATCTCCCCAGGGATGCGGAGGTCCGGGACGACCTCCGTGCGCTGCGGGTGATCGACGGCGTACCCAAGCTGCCCTCTCTGAAGACCCAGACGGCCGACGGTGTCCGCCTCCAGCGTCATGGTGACTCGGCCATCGCGCTGGCGCTGGCCCACTACGCCATGCGCCGCGAGGTGGCCCCCATCGAGTGGATGGAGGCCCCCGCAAAAAGCGCCTACTGGGATCCGGCCCCGGAAGGCGATGACGACGACATCCTCTATTACGGCAAGGGTGGAGCCTGGTAATGACGACGATCATCGATCAGTTCGGTAACCCTCTCCGTCGCAGCACGCTCTCCGAGCCGCAGACCGCCAGGATTGGGGCCCTGCACTCCGAGTGGGACACCCACCCGGTACGGGGCCTGACACCGAAGCGCCTGGCGCGCATCCTCGAGGAGGCGGAACAGGGTGATCTGGTGGCCCAGGCGGACCTGGCCGAGGACATGGAGGAGCGTGACGGCCATATCCTCGCCGAACTCGGTAAGCGCAAGCGGGCCATCCTCACCCTCGACTGGGACATTCAGCCACCCCGTGACGCATCCCGGAAGGAAGAGGAAGACGCTGCCTGGGCACGCGAGGTGCTCCAGGACATGCCCGACTTCGACGATCTGCTGATCGACCTGCTGGACGCCATCTCCAAGGCCTACAGTTGTGGCGAGATCGCCTGGATCCGACAGGGACGCGAGTGGCTGCCGGATCGCATCGACCACCGGCCGGCGCGCTGGTTCACAGTGGATCGGGAGACCCGCTCCGAGCTGCGCCTGCGCACCCGCGGCCTCGAGGGCGAGCCCCTCCAGCCCTTCGGCTGGATCGTCCACACCCACAAGGCGAAGAGCGGCTACCTGGCCCGCAGCGGCCTGATGCGCACCCTGGTCTGGCCGTTCCTGTTCAAGGCTCTGTCGGTGCGTGACCTGGCGGAGTTCCTGGAGATCTACGGCCTGCCGCTGCGCCTCGGCACCTACCCGACCGGGGCCTCCGACCAGGAGAAGGCCACCCTGATGCGCGCCGTGGTCAACATCGGTCATGCCGCCGCCGGCATCATCCCGGAGGGGATGATGATCGATTTCAAGGAGGCGGCCAAGGGCAACAAGGACCCCTTCGAGGCGATGATCGACTGGTGCGAGCGCACCGAAAGCAAGGCGATCCTCGGGGGCACGCTGACCAGCCAGGCCGATGGCAAGACCTCCACCAACGCCCTGGGCAACGTCCACAACGAGGTGCGGCGCGATCTGCTGGTCTCCGACGCCCGGCAGCTTGCCGGCACGCTGACCCGCGACCTGGTCTATCCGTTGATGGCGCTGAACCGAGGTATCGACAGCCTCCGCCGCTGCCCGCGGTTCGTCTTCGACACCAGCGAACCGGAGGACCTCAAGCTCTACGCCGACGCGGTACCCAAGCTGGCCAAGGTGATGCGCATCCCGGCACGCTGGGCCCACGAGCGCCTGCGGATCCCGGAGCCGGAAGAGGGCGAGGCGCTGCTGGGCAGCCAGGAGGAGACAGCGACGAGCGCCATGCGATCCGGTTGCCCCCACTGTACCGGCGTCGCGGCTCTTAAAATGGATGGCGAGCCGCCCCATCCCTCCGACCAGATCGCCGACCGCATGGCCGAGGAGGCCGCGCCCGCCATGACCGAGTGGCTGGGGCAGATCGAGGCGATGCTGGAGACAGCCGAGAGCCTGGAGGAGTTCCGCGAGATGCTGCTCGCCGCCTACGGTGATCTGCCTGAAGAGCAGATGGCCCAGGTGATGGCGGCCGGGATCGGTGTCGCCCAGGCGGCCGGACGATTCGATATCGAGTATGCCGGCGATGCCTGATCCGCTTCCCTCCTCCATCAGCGGCGTCTTCAAACAGCCCTTCCCCGAGCAGCTCGCCTTTTTCCGCCAGAAGCTCGGCAACCTGGTGCCCACCGCCCGCTGGGACGACATGCTCAAGAGCGCCCATGACGCGGGTTTCATGGTGGCCGGGGCGACCAAGGCGGATCTGCTGGCCGACCTCGCCGCCGCCGTGGAGCGGACCGTCGCCGAGGGTAAGAGCATCGAGGCCTTCCGCAAGGATTTCCGGGCCATCGTCGAGCGCCACGGATGGCATGGCTGGACCGGAGAGGAGTCGAAACGGCGCCGGGCCTGGCGCACCCGCGTCATCTACACTACCAACACCGCCACCAGCTACGCCGCCGGCCGCCTCGCCCAGCTCCGGGAGGGTGGCTTCACCCACTGGGTCTACCGCCACAACGACGCCGTCGAGAACCCCCGCCCTCAGCACCAGGCCTGGGCCGGCCTGACCCTGCCGCCGCAGCATGATTTCTGGAAAACCCACTACCCGCCCAACGGCTGGGGCTGCCGCTGCTACGTGGTCGGCGCCCGCTCAGATCGGGGCGCACGCCGCCTGGGGGGCGATCCCGGCAAGCCCCTGCCCGAGAACTGGAGCGCCCCCGATCCCAGGACCGGTACCCCGCCTGGCATCGGCAAGGGGTGGGACTACATGCCTGGGGATACGGTCACCGATACCGTGCGGGCCATGGCGGAGAAGACCCGCCACTGGCCCTACGAGCTGGCCAAGGCCTACATGCAATCCGTGCCGGCCACGGCCCGTGATGCCCTGGCCGTGGCCTACCGCAACCTCCCCACGGTGGCCGACGACACCCGGCGCTATGCCCGGCGAATCCTCGAGGGCCGCGACCAGGGCGACACTCCACCCTACCGGACGCTGGGGTTATTGACCCGGGGCGAGGCCGAAAAAATCGCGGAAATGACCGGGCTGGATGGGGTGCGGCTACGCCTGTACGACTGGGCGGTGGACGCATCAACCGTCCGCAAGGTGCGGAAAGACCACGGCAATGATGCCGCTGAAAGGAAGCGGGGCCAGACCGGCGTGCGTACGGAGGATTACGCGCTGCTGCCGCGAATCATCGCCGAGGCGGACCGGATCGAATATGGCGGGTTGTCCGATGTCGGCCGCCCGGTGGTTCGCGTCGTCAAAAAGATTGGTGGCCTGGAATATTGGGCGGTCTTCGAGGTACGCCCAAAGCGGCGCATGCTGGCCTTGCAAACATTATGGATCAGGGGCCGTCCCCCCACCCTACGTCCGTAACGCTTCGTGGTATGAGCACGACGGTGGGATGCAACCGGCCCCCTTCCTTATAGGATACCCCCCTTGGGCTAGAGGTCAACATGATCACCATCGAAATCGACGACCACGAGATCCAGGCCGCCCTGCGCCGTCTCCAGCGGCAGATCGGCGACCTCACCCCCGCCATGCAGGAGATCGGCGAATACCTGGTGCAATCCACCAAGGACCGCTTCGCCCGCGCCGAAGACCCCGAGGGCAACCCATGGCCGGCGCTCTCGCCCGTCACCATCGAGCGCAAGGGCCACGACAAGCCGCTCGTCGGCGAGAGCAAGCGCCTGTCCTCCGAAATCTTCGTCCGTCCAGACCGCGATTCCGTCGAAGTGGGCTCCGCCCTCGAATACGCCGCCGTGCAGCAGTTCGGCGCCCGCAAGGGTGAATTCGGCACCGACCGCCACGGCCGTCCTATCCCCTGGGGCGACATCTCCAAGCGCCCCTTCATCGGCCTGAGCAACGATGACAGGGCCGAGATCCTCGACATCATCGAGGAATACCTGGCCCGGGCCATCGGCGGCTGAGATGGGGGCCATTCTCCACCCCCCTCGGGGAAAGGCCCTCAGAGGCGCTCAGAGCCGTCTTGCTCCCCACACGGGTAGGTAGGGGCCTCGAAAAAAAGTTAAACGATTCTGGCGGGAGTTAAACGGGTTTTAAACGGGGTGGAGGATGGGGATGGTGGGGCTCTATGTTGCTGACGAGGCCTGTCCGCCTTCTTTCGCCGGCCAGGCATTGTAAAATGGCGGAGTCGAGTAGCCGCTCGACCCCGCCTTTTGGGAATAAGGTGGCGAAAGGAAGTGGGCGTCACCACTCGGTCCCAGGTGTGATTGGCATCACGCCGGAAATCATAGCATTGCGCGGAAGCGAAGGTCGTCGTGGCCGGGCAACCCCCCCTCTATTAACTTCCTTTAATCCCTTCACCCTCCCGTCCGCCCCTACAGTGGCGGCATGGACGGGTACCTCGTATTCCACTCCCCCTTTACCGCCAGGGCGGCGCTCTCGACCCGCATCACCGGTGTCGTGGCCGTTTCCGCCTGTGTGACCGACCTCTCCACGGACGGCGGGAAGGTCCCATCCGAGATCCTGCTGGTGCCCGCCGGCAGATTCCGGGCCCGGGACGGCCGGCCGGAGGAGGTCGACGCCTGGCGGATGGATGAAGCCCTGGCGGCTCGCGCCATTGCCTTCGCCGAAGCCGCCGCCGGCGATTTCGTCATCGACTACGAGCACCAGACCCTCAACAGCCAGGCCAACGGCCGGCCCGCGCCGGCCGCCGGCTGGTTCAAGCGCCTGGAATGGCGGGAGGGCGAGGGCCTCTTTGCTGTGGACGTGCGTTGGACCGAGCGCGCGCGCCAGGCCATCTCGGCCGGCGAGTACCGATATATCTCCCCCGTCTTCGAGTGGGATCGCCGCACTGGCGAGGTGCTGGCGGTGCTCATGGCGGCATTGACCAACTTCCCGGCCATCGATGGCCATTCAGACCTGGCCGCTCGCGCGGCCGCCCGTTTCCACACCACCCCCCGAGAGGAGGACGACACCGTGAACCGTGAGCAGCTCATCGCGCTGCTCGGTCTCGAGGCGGATGCCTCGGACGAGCAGATCATCGGGGCCATCGAGGCGCTGAACGCAAAGGCCCGGACCCTGGAAGAGAAGGAGACCGAGATCGCAGCCCTCAAGGCTGCCGCCCAGTCGGCCCCCGATCCCGCCAAGTATGTGCCCGTGACCGCATTCGAGGCCCTCAAGTCCGAGGTGGCCGGCCTGCGAGCAGAGCGCCTCAAGTCCGAGGTGGCGGCGCTGGTCGCCGAGGGGCTCGAGACCGGCAAGCTGGTGCCCAGCCAGGAAGAGTGGGCCACCCAGCTCGGCGAGCAGGATATCGATGCGCTGCGGGTGTATCTGGAAAACACCCCGGCCATTGCCGCCCTGCGCGGCACCCAGACCGGCGGCCAGGCGCCGGAGGGTGACGGAGAGAACCTGGGTGAGACCGAGATGGCTGTCTGCCGACAGCTCGGTCTCGATCCTGAGACCTACCGCAAGGCCGCGGAAACTCACTGATCACAGGAGGAACTCATGGCTGCGCTCACATCCGACCGCAACACCCCCGAACGCCTCGGCCTCGACTTCGTCGATCCCGTGGCGGCCGGGGCCAAGATCTTCGCCGGCGCCCTGGTGGTGCTGGACGCCGCGGGCAATGCCGCGCCTGCTGCCACGGCCACCGGGCTCACCGCTCGCGGCGTGGCCCAGGAGCAGGTGGACAACAGCGGAGGGGGCGCCGGTGATCTCACGGTGCGCACCCGTGCCGGCATCTTTCCGTTTGCCAACGACGGGTCGGTCTCCCGGGCCGATATCGGCGGGACCGCCTGGATCGTCGACGACCAGACGGTGGCGAACAACGACGGAGACACCGGCGCCGGCCCGACCCGTTCGGTGGCCGGCACCATCGTGGACGTGAACGCCGACGGCGTCTGGGTCCGTATCGGCTGACAGGAGGCCCTGGAATGATCATCAACAATGCGAATCTGAACGCCCTTTACACCGGCTTCAAGACTGTCTTCAACGAGGCCTTCGGCGCTACGCCTTCGGACTACGAGAAGGTGGCGATGGAGGTGCCGTCAGCCACCCGGCAGGAGACCTACGGCTGGCTCGGGCAGACCACCAAGTTCCGGGAGTGGCTGGGGGATCGGGTGATCCAGAACCTCGAGGCGCACGACTACACCATCAAGAACCGCTCCTTCGAGAACACCATCGGCGTGGACCGCGAGGACATCGAGGACGATACGTTCGGCGTGTACCGCCCTCTGATCGCCCAGCTTGGGGAGGATGCCAAGCGCCATCCCGACGAACTGGTGTTCCAGCTCCTGGCGGATGGTTTTACCCAGACCTGCTACGACGGCCAGTACTTCTTCGATACCGACCATCCGGTGGCGGGGCAGAGCGTGGCCAACACCCAGGGTGGCACCGGCACCCCCTGGTTCCTCCTGGACACTTCCCGTGTGGTCAAGCCGTTCATCTTCCAGAAGCGCAAGGACTACAACTTCGTGGCGATGGACAACGAGACCGACGAGGCGGTGTTCATGCGCAAGCACTTCCGCTACGGCGTCGATGCCCGGGTCAATGCCGGCTATGGCCTCTGGCAGCTCGCCTACGCCAGCAAACAGACCCTCGACCTCACCAGTTACGCCGACGCGCGTGCAGCGATGATGTCGTTCAAGGGGGACAACGGCAAGCCGCTGGGGATCCGGCCCACTCTGCTGGTCGTGCCGCCGGCCCTGGAGAAGCAGGCCCTGGACGTGGTCCAGGCAGAGCGACTGGCCAATGGCGCCACCAACACCTACCGCAACACCGCGCAGGTGCTGGTAAGCCCCTGGCTGAGCTGAGGAGGGTAACCGATGGCTGAGCGCAAGAAGACCACGCCGAAGAAGGCGGCCGGCGCCGATACTCCGGAGAAGACCACCGACGCGGAGTCGATGGCCGGGACCGAGAGCCAGGGCGCCGGGGATGGTGGAGCCGCAGACGGTGGTGTCCCGATGATCCGGGTCACCACCCGGCGCGACGGATTCCGGCGGGCAGGCCGGGCCTGGTTCGGTACGACGGAGGTTCGGGCCGACGAGATCACGGAGGAGCAGCTCGCCGCCATCGAGGCGGAGCCCATGCTCACCGTGGTGAAGGTGACCGGTTAAATGGGGTACTGCACGATCCAGCAGATGGAGGCCCGCTTCGGTCGGGATGAGCTGATCCAGCTCACCGACCGGAGCGGTACCGGTGAGCTGGATACCCAGGTGCTGAACGAAGCGATCGAGGACGCCAGCAACGAGATCGATGGCTATCTCGGCGGCCGCTACACCCTGCCGCTCGCGGTCGTGCCGACGGTGCTGGTGCGCTTGGCATGCAACATCGCGCGCCTCAATCTCTATGAGGTCGAGCCTCCCCCCAACGTTCGGCAGCGCTACGAGGATGCAGTCAGGTTCCTCCAGGCCGTGAGTGCTGGTCGGGTCTCGCTCGGCATTGATGCGGAGGGTGCAAAGGCCCCGCCCTCCGGAGGGGCGGAGATGGTTTCGGGCGGGCGGGTCTTCAGTCGTGACGACAACGGCTTCGTCTGATGATCGACTACGGTGCCATCGACGACGCGGTCATCAATCAGATCGCTGGTGCATCCGCCGGAGCCTTCCTGTCCGTAGCGACGCTGGACCATGAAGAGCAGCTCTTCGAAGGGACACCGCGACCGCCTTGCGCCTTCACGCTGATCGGCGAGAGCCACTATGACGAGCCTGCTGGCGCTACACGGTACCAGGATGGTCGCCTCGATGTGCTGGTGTATGTCAAGGCACGCAACGCGCGTGGTGATGGGGCAGCACGCAAGGCGGACGGGGGAGCCTATGACCTCATCTCCGAGGTCAAGCGTGCGTTGGTCGGATTCGAGCCGGTCACCTGCGCACCGCTGCATCTCGTTTCCGTGGCCCCTCGTTACATCACCCGAAACATCGCAGTCTACAAGCTGACGTTCCGGACCACGTTTGAGGAGGAGTTCTGATGCCCACCTACCACGGCCGCAAGGCCCAGGCCCTGCTCCAGCGCGAGAGCAACTTCAAGACCGCTCCGGCCACGCCGGCCGCGGTCAAGATCAAGTTCGACGAGATTTCGTTCCGCGACCAGGTGGATCATCAGGAGAACGCCACCATCGAGGACACGGCCCTCGCCGGCAAGCGGGACATCTCCGACGTCGGGTTCAGC
>JALTLT010000257.1 GCA_027001815.1 Gammaproteobacteria bacterium
AGAAGGAGGAGGTGGTGATCCCGGTGGAGGTGGCGGCCGTGGAGCGCGGTACGGTCGACGCCACCTGGCACGGCACCACCACCCTCCAGGCCAGGGATCAGGCACGGGTGGTGGCCGAGGTGAGCGGGGTCGTGAGGGAGATCCTGGTGGAGGAGGGAGACACCGTGGCAGCGGGGCAGGCGCTGGCCCGTCTGGACGACGAACAGCTTCGTCTCGAGTTGAAGCAGGCGGAGGTTGAGCTGTCCCGTCTCCGCCAGGACTTCGAGCGGGCCCGGCGGATGTTTCGCGACAAGCTGCTGAGCCAGGAGGCCTACGACCAGATCCAGTTCGATCTGACTCGTCAGGAGACGATCGTCGAACAGAAGCGGCTGCGGTTGAGAAAGTCCACCATCCGCGCCCCCATCGCCGGTACCGTGGCGGAGCGGATGATCCGGGTGGGCAACCTGATCCAGGCCAACAGCCCGGCGTTCCTGGTCACCCGTCTGGATGCCCTGGAGGCGATGGTGTGGGTCCCCGAGGGGGAGATCTCCCGCCTGCGCCCCGGTCAGCGTGCAGTGCTCACCGTGGATGCCCGGCCCGGCGAACGTTTCGAGGGGCGGGTGGCGCGGGTCAGTCCGGTGGTGGACGCCGATACCGGCACCGTGAAGCTCACCGTCACCGTCGACGCAACCGGAGGCCGCCTGCGTCCCGGCATGTTCGGCCGGCTCGCCATCTACCACGACCGGCACGAACAGGCCCTGCTCATCCCGCGCGATGCCCTCCTCACGGAGGATGCACGGACCAGTGTCTTCCGCGTCGAGGAGGGAGTGGCGCGGCGCGTCGAGGTGGTCCCCGGCTATGGAGACGGCCGGCGGATCGAGATCCTGGAGGGTCTGAAGGAGGGGGACCGGGTGGTGACGGTGGGACAGATCACCCTCAAGGACGGGGCCAGGGTCGAGGTGATCGGTGACGAGGAGGAGGGGGTCGAGGGAGTGGAGAGAGGCGATGTGGCTGGTTGAGTTCGCCACCCGGCGGCCGGTGACCATCGCCATGGCCACCACCGCCATCCTCCTCTTCGGCCTGGTGTCGCTCTCCCGCCTGCAGGTCAACCTCCTGCCGGAGCTCTCCTTCCCCACCCTCACCGTGCGTACCGACTATCCCGGTGCGGCGCCCGGTGAGGTGGAGACGTTGGTCACCAGGCCCATCGAGGAGGCGCTGGGGATCGTCCGCAACCTGCGGCGGGTGCGTTCCCTGTCGCGGGCGGGCCGCTCCGACGTCACCCTCGAGTTCCAGTGGGGCACCTCCATGGACTCGGCGGTGCTTGATGTGCGAGAGAAGCTGGATGCCATCGACCTCCCCGACGACGCCCGGCGCCCCCTGGTGCTGCGCTACGATCCGGGCGCCGAACCGGTGATGCGGCTGGGGCTGACCGCCGGCGAGGCGGATGGGGAGCCGGACGAGGAGACCCTGCGCGTGCTGCGGCGGGTGGCCGAGGAGCAGCTCCGCAAGGGGCTGGAGGCGGAACCGGGCGTGGCGGCGGTGAAGATCAACGGCGGCCTGGAGGAGGAGATCCAGGTGCTGGTGGACCAGCAGCGGCTGGCCCGGCTCGGCCTCGCCGTCGGCGACGTGGCGGAACGGATCCGCCAGGAGAACGTCAACCTGTCGGGGGGGCGGGTGGAGGAGGGGACCTTCCGCTACCTGGTGCGGACCCTCAACCAGTTCGGCTCCGTGAAGGAGATCGGCGACACCCTGCTGGCGGTGGGGGGGGAGCACACCGTGCGATTGCGCGACGTGGCGGAGATCCGGGTCGGCCACCGTGAACGGGAGTCGATCATCCGCATCGACGGGCGCGAGGCGGTGGAGCTGGGCATCTACAAGGAGGGAGACGCCAACACCGTCGCCGTGGCGAAGGCGGTGGAGAAGGCGCTGGAGCGGCTGAAGAAGCGGATCCCCGAGACGTTCGAGGTGACGCTGCTCTACGACCAGTCCCGTTTCATCCGCCAGGCCATCGAAAATGTCACCCGCTCCGCCGTCCTCGGCGGTCTGCTGGCGGTGCTGGTCCTCTATCTCTTCCTGAGACGTGCCCGCACCACGCTGATCATCGGCCTGGCCATCCCCCTCTCGGTGGTGGCCACCTTCAACCTCATGTATGGCGCCGGACTCTCCCTCAACGTCATGTCCCTGGGCGGCATCGCCCTGGCGGTGGGGCTGCTGGTGGACAACGCCATCGTGGTGCTGGAGAACATCGCCCGCCGCCAGGAGCAGGGGCTGGAGCTGACCGAGGCGGTGCGGCGGGGGGCGGGCGAGATGGCCAGCGCGGTGACCGCCTCCACCCTCACCACCGTGGCGGTCTTCCTGCCCATGGTCTTCGTCCAGGGGGTGGCGGGACAACTCTTCTCCGATCAGGCGCTGGTGGTCACCTTCGCCCTCCTCTTCTCCCTGCTGGTGGCGCTGACAGTGATCCCGGTGTTCGTCGCCCGTGGTCGCCTCTCGGTGCGGCAGGCCGCCGGCGGTCCGGCCGCGGGGCCGCCGCGCAGCCGCTTCTGGCGCTGGATCGCGACCCTCCTCACCTTTTTCGTGCTCACCCTCCTGCGCCTGGTTGTGTGGCCGGTGAAGGGGGGCGGCTGGCTGCTCGGCAAGGCGCTGGCACCCGCCGTCCGGCTGGTGCAGCGGCTCTACACGCTGCTGGAGCGCCTCTACGGCGCCCTCCTGGGCTGGGGGCTCCGTCACCGGGCCGGCGTGCTGCTGCTGGCGCTGGCCGTCGTGTCCGGCACCCTCTCGTTGCTGCCGCGGCTGGGGGTGGAGCTGATCCCGACCCTCTCCCAGGGGGAGTTCGTCGCCGAGGTCTCGCTGCCGCCGGGCAGCCGGCTGGAGGAGACCGACCGGGTGCTGCGGGAGGCGGCGGCCGTTCTCGAGGGGTGGCCCGGCGTGGATCACGTGCATGGCGTGGCCGGCAGCGCCGGCGGCATGGCCGACGAGGGGGAGCGCGGCGGGCGCCACCACGGCTCTCTCTTCGTCTCCCTCGAGAAGGGGGCGGGGGCGCGGCTCGAGGAGGCAGCCATGGAACGGCTGCGCCAGCGGTTCGCCCACATGGCGGGGGTCGAGTACCGCATCGGCCGGCCCACCCTCTTCACCCTCGAGATCCCGCTGGAGGTGGAGATCGCCGGCTACGACCTGGCGCGTCTGCGGGAAGTCAATCACCGGCTGGTGGAGCGGCTGGAGGCCGACCCCCGTTTCGCCGACGTGGAGAGTACCCTCGGCCAGGGGGTGCCGGAGCTGCGCATCCGCTTCCAGCGTGACCGGGTCGCCGCCCTCGGCCTCGAGGCCCGCCAGCTCGCCGATCGGGTGGTGGACGAGATCAAGGGAGACCGGGCGTCGCGATACCGTCTCCCGGACCGGGACATCGACATCCTGGTGCGCGCCCGCGAGGAGGACCGGGCCGATGTGACCCGGATCGGCCGCCTGATCGTCAACCCGGAGTCGGAGCATCCGCTGCCCCTCTCGGCGGTGGCCGAGATGGAGAGCCGCATGGGGGCCGCCGAGATCCGGCGTCTCGACCAGCGACGGGTGGTGCTGGTGCGGGCCTCCCCGGTGGGCATCGACCTCGGCAGCGCGGCGGCGGCGGTCGAGGCGTGGCTCGCCCGCCAGCCCTTGCCCCCCGGCGTGGGGGTCACCGTCGGTGGCCAGAAGCAGGAGATGGACGAGGCCTTCGCCTCCATGCAGTTCGCCCTCTGGCTGGCGGTCTTCATGGTCTACCTGGTGATGGCCTCCCAGTTCGAATCCTTCACACAGCCGCTGGTGATCCTCTTCACCATCCCCCTCGCCGCTATCGGCGCGGTGCTTGGTCTGTGGCTCACCGGCCAGGTGGTCAACGTGGTGGTCTTCATCGGCCTGATCGTGCTGGCCGGCATCGTGGTCAACAACGGCATCGTCCTCATCGACCTCATCAACCGGCTGCGCGAGGAGGGGATGGAACGGATGGAGGCGATCCGCCGCGGCACCGCCGCCCGTCTGCGGCCGATCGTCATGACCACCCTCACCACCGCCCTCGGCCTGCTGCCCATGGCGGTCGCCGGCGGCGAGGGCTCCGAGC
>JALTLT010000258.1 GCA_027001815.1 Gammaproteobacteria bacterium
CGGCGTTCGAATTCATGCGGCCCGCGCCCATGCAGGCGCGGGCCGGGGATCGCGAGGGGCAGAGCCCGGCGATCCCGACAACTGACTCCAGACCAGCAGAGCGGAACGAGATCAATGAAGCGCACATTTCAACCCAGCCGGATCCGCCGTGCCCGAACCCACGGGTTCCGCGCACGCATGAGCAGCAAGAATGGTCGTCGTGTCATCAAAGCGCGCCGGGCCAAGGGTCGCAAGCGCCTGACTCCGGCCTGAGGTTCTCCTCCGTCCGCGCGGTGTCCGTCGCCCGTTCAGGCCAGGGATTTCCCCCCTCCTGGCGGTTGCGAGAGAAGGCGGGATTCGACCGTGTCTTCGCCGGGGCTCGCCGCTTCGGCGACGGAAACTTCACCTTTCTGGTGCGCGACAACGGTCTCGCCCATCCCCGGCTGGGTCTGGCCATCTCGCGTCGCTGCAGCCGTTCCGCCGTGCGGCGCAACCGCCTCAAGCGTCTGATCCGCGAGACCTTTCGCACCCGCGCCGATGAACTTGGCGGGGTGGACGTGGTGGTGCTGGGAAAGCCGGCCGCCGCCTCCCGTTCCAACCCGGAACTGCTCGATTCCCTGCAGCGGCTCTGGACCAAGGTGGCAACGTCATGCGCCGGCTCCTGACTGCACTGCTCCGAGGCTACCGCCTGCTGTTCAGCCCCTGGCTCGGCAATAGCTGCCGTTTCCATCCCACCTGCTCCGAGTATGCCATCACCGCCATCGAACGCTTCGGCGCGATGCGTGGCGGTTGGCTTTCCCTGCGGCGGCTGTTACGCTGCCATCCCTGGCACCCGGGGGGTGTCGACCCTGTCCCCGAGAAGAACTGCGAACACCATCATGGATAATCTGCGGCTGTTTCTGGTCATCGCCCTCAGTTTCGTCGTCCTCCTGCTCTACCAGGCGTGGCAGCAGGACTATGGACCCGCACCGGTCGAGCCCGCCGCCGTCGCCGAGCGGCCGAGCGGGGAGTCCGGAGTGGAAGTACCGGCAGGAGCGGAGGGGGATGTGCCGCAGAGCGGATCGGACGTCGAGGATGCGCCCGTCGTCGCCGAGACGAAACCGGCACTGCCCGTCCGCAAGCGGATCCGGATCGAGACCGACACCTTCATCGCCGAGCTGGATACCCTCGGCGGTTACCTGCGCGAGAGCCAGTTGAAGGAGTACACCGTCTCCCTCGACGATCCCACCCCCCTCACCCTCTTCACCGACACCGGCGAGATCTATCTCGCCCAGTCCGGCTTCGCCATGGCCGAAGGGGAGGGGCCCAACCACGCCAGTGAGTGGCACGCCGCCGCGGAGGAGTACGTGATGGCGGAGGGCGAGGAGACCCTGCAGGTGCCTCTCACCTGGGAGAGCGCCGACGGGGTACGGGTGACCAAGCTCTTCACCTTCCATCGTGGCCGCTACGACGTGGATGTCTCCTACACGGTGGAAAACCGGGCCGCCAGTGCCTGGAAGGGTGCCTTCTACCGCCAGCTCCAGCGCGCCTGGCACCCCACCGGCGGCAACGCCATGATGGCGAGATCCTATGTGGGTGCGGCCATCTACACGCCCGAGGAGTTCTACGAAAAGATCGGTTTCGACGACATCGCCGAGCAGAATCTGCAGCGTCCCGACGTGCGCGGGGGCTGGGTGGCGATGCTCGAACACTACTTCGTCTCGGCGTGGGTCCCGCCGGCCGATCAGGTCAACACCATCTACTCCCTCTACCGCAACGGCCGCTATTACATCGGCATGAAGACCCCGGTGGAGGAGGTGGCCGCCGGCGAGTCCCGTACATGGGGCAGCACGATCTACGTGGGGCCCAAGATCCAGAAGGAACTCAAGAAGCTGGCGGAGGGTCTGGAGCTGACCGTCGACTACGGCATGCTCACCGTGATCGCCAAGCCGCTATTCTGGCTGCTCACCTTCTTCCACTCCCTGACCGGCAACTGGGGATGGGCGATCATCCTGCTCACCCTGACGGTCAAGATCGTCTTCTTCAAGCTCTCCGAGACCAGTTACCGCTCGATGGCCAACATGCGCAAGCTGCAGCCCAAGATGCAGGCGCTCAAGGAGCGGTACGGCGACGACAAGCAGCGCATGAACCAGGCGCTGATGGAGCTCTACAAGAAGGAAAAGATCAATCCCATGGGCGGCTGCCTGCCGATCCTGGTGCAGATCCCGGTCTTCATCGCCCTATACTGGGTGCTGCTGGAGAGCGTCGAGATGCGCCAGGCGCCCTGGATCCTCTGGATCAAGGATCTCTCGGTAGCCGATCCCTACTACGTGCTGCCGGTGCTGATGGGTATCACCATGTTTCTCTCCCAGAGGCTCAACCCGGCGCCGCCCGACCCCCTGCAGGCGAAGATCATGATGGCGTTGCCGGTGGTCTTCACCTTTTTCTTCCTCTTCTTCCCCTCCGGGCTGGTGCTCTACTGGGTGGTCAACCAGACTCTCTCGGTCGCCCAGCAGTGGGTGATCACCCGGCGCATCGAGGCAGGGGCTAAGAAGTAGCCCTCGAGTACGAGTCCGCGGGATGAGCCCCGCCAACGACACCATCGCCGCCATCGCCACCCCCCCCGGGAAGGGGGGGATCGGGGTGGTGCGGGTGTCGGGGCCGCAGGTGCCCGAGATCGCGCGGCGGCTGGTGGGCGAGCTTCCCGCCCCGCGCACGGCACGGCACACCATTTTTCGGGACGCCGCCGGCGAACCGCTGGACGACGGCCTGGTCCTCTACTTCCCCGCGCCTCGCTCCTTCACCGGCGAGCACGTGCTCGAACTGCAGGGCCACGGAGGCGCGGTGGTGCTGGAGCGGGTGCTGCGCGCCTGCCTGGCCGCCGGGGCTCGGATGGCGCGACCGGGGGAGTTCTCCGAACGCGCCTTTCTCAACGGCAAGCTGGATCTGGCCCAGGCCGAGGCGGTGGCCGACCTCATCGAAGCAGGCACTGAACAGGGGGCGCGGGCGGCGCTGCGCTCGCTTCAGGGGGAGTTCTCGCGCAGGGTGCACCAGGTGGTGGAGGCGCTGATCGAACTGCGCATGTATATCGAGGCGGCGATCGACTTCCCCGAGGAGGAGGTGGATTTCCTCGCCGACGCCTCCCTGCTGGATCGCCACGACCGGCTGCTCAGGGGCCTCGCCGATCTGGAGCGTCGTGCCCATCGTGGCCAGCTCCTGCGCGACGGCCTCCAGGTGGTGATCGTCGGTCGCCCCAACGCGGGCAAGTCGAGTCTGCTCAACGCCCTGGCGGGGCGTGAGCGGGCGATCGTCACCGCGGTCCCCGGCACCACCCGCGACACCATCCACGAATCGATCCAGATCGAGGGCGTGCCGCTGGTGGTGGTGGACACCGCCGGATTACGGGAGAGTGAAGACCGGGTGGAGCAGATGGGTGTCGAGCGGGCCCGGGCCGCCATGGAGGAGGCGGATCTGATCCTGCTGGTGGTGGACGACTCCGCGCCGGAACAGCCCCTGCCCGAGGGGATCGACCTCTCCGACCCCCGGTTGCGGGTGGTGATCAACAAGATCGATAGAACCGGTCGGGAGCCGGGAGCGTCACGCTGGGCGGGTCGGGAGGCGGTGGCCCTCTCGGCACGCACCGGTGCGGGGATGGAGTCACTGCACCGGCTGCTGCGGGAGCGATCCCTCGGCGGGGAGGCGGGGGAGGGGGCCTTCATCGCCCGTCGCCGTCACCTGGAAGCGCTGGCCCGTGCGGAGGAACATATTCGCAATTCCCGGCGGCGACTGGCCGAAGAGGGGGCCGGCGAACTGGCCGCCGAGGAGCTGCGCCTCGCCCAGCAGGCCCTCGGCGAGATCACCGGCGAGTTCACCAGTGATGATCTGCTGGGACGGATCTTCACGAGTTTCTGTATCGGCAAGTGATCGCCGGCAATGCAACCCACCGGGAAACCGGTGAAGACCGTCGAGAAAGGAATTGACAGCCAGTGAAGATGGGTGGTAATAAAACCGCGAAAGGATTTCGCCATTGACAACGGAGGTGTCGTGCTGATGTTCAGTAACCGTCTTTCTTCCCCTTCCCGCTCTCTCGGCG
>JALTLT010000259.1 GCA_027001815.1 Gammaproteobacteria bacterium
TCGGCGAGCCGGACGAGGGCTATCAGCGGCTGCTGGGACTCTGCAGCCACGAATACTTTCACACCTGGAACGTGAAACGGATCCGGCCTGCCGCCTTCATCCCCTACGATCTGTCGCGGGAGGTGCATACCCGCACCCTGTGGGCCTTCGAGGGGATCACCAGCTACTACGACGATCTGGGACTGGTGCGCAGTGGTGTGATCCCGCCGCGCGCCTACCTGCGCCTGTTGTCACAGGTGATCACCCGCGTCTGGCGAGCGCCCGGGCGGTTCCACCAGAGTGTTGCCGAATCGAGCTTCGATGCCTGGACCCGTTTCTACAAGCAGGACGAGAACGCCCCCAACGCCATCGTCAGCTACTACACCAAGGGGGCGCTGGTGGCGCTCTGCCTCGACCTCACCCTGCGTCGCGAGACGGATGGGGAGCGGAGCCTCGACGACCTGATGCGCCGCCTCTGGCGAGACTACGGACGTACCGGACGAGGTGTGGGTGAGCGGGAGATCGAGGCGATCGCCAGCGAGATCTGCGGCTCCGATCTGTCGGGCCGGCTGAAGGAGTGGCTGGACGGCACCGGCGATCTGCCGGTCGCCGAGCTGCTCGCCTCGGTGGGGGTGGAGATGCGCCTGCGTCCCCAGGTCGATGCCCGGGACTGGGGAGGACGCGAGGCGGCGGCGGAGGAACTCCCTGCCGCCTCCCTGGGAGCGGAGGTGGTGCGCCACGAGTTGGGGGGCCGTCTGCGCTTCGTCTTCGAGGGCGGAGCGGCCCGGAAGGCCGGCCTCTCCGCCGGTGACGTGGTGGTGGCGATGGAGGGGCTGAGGGTGGATCACGAGAGCCTTCAGGCCCGGGTTGCCCGCATGAAACCGGGTCGGAGGGTGCTCCTGCACGCCTTCCGCAGGGATGAACTGATGACCTTCGAGGTCGAGCTCCAGGCCCCGCCGGCGGACACCTGTGATCTCCGCCGGGTGGAAGGGGGGCCGGAAGAGACCGCTCGGGGCCGCCAGGCGTGGCTGGGGCGAGTGGAGTGACCGGCGGTCTCAGTCGTTGCCGATGAAGACCAGGATCCCGCTCTCCTTCGCGCCACACTCGATGCGGGTGGGATTGACGAACCGGCACTCGAGGTCGACGGGAGGCTGGTCCCCCATGGCGGGCAGCTCCTCGGACGAGCGGGGGGTGGGGTCGTCCGGATCGTCGGGCAGGACGAAGAGATTGGTGATGGTGTAGTGCACCCGGAAACGGCCGGTATCGTCCATGTGGGAGATCTGGCTGCGGACCTTGTAGTTCACCTCGGCGTAGGCGGTGAAGCGTTCCAGACGCTGGCTCTCGCATTCGAGCGCCTTGCCGGCCTGGCTGCAGCGGACCACGCGGGACGGAAGCAGGCCGGTGCCCTTCAGGTCGGTGGCGTGCCAGTTTCTCCCGATCAGGCGGTCGAACCACTGATCTGCGGTCGGTGCCGCCTTGGCAGGGGGAGGGGAGGGTGGCTGCGGCTGCGGCGTGGCGGCTGGAGGGGATTGGCTGGCCGCCCGGCGGGCAGCGGCCCTTGCCGCCTCCTCCTTGGCCCGCCTCGCCAGTTCGAGGCGGATGCGGGCGATCTCTCCTTCGGCGGGCGAGTAACCGTCTTCCGCCGCCTTGACGAACCAGTCGAGGGCGGTTTCCAGATCCTGCTTCACCCCCTTGCCCTCCGCATAGAGGGTGGCGAGAAAGAACTGCGCGGGGGAGTAGCCGGCCTCGGCGGCCTCCCGCAGCCAGCGAAACGCCTCGCCATGGTCCTGCTTCACCCCTTCCCCGGTGAAATAGAGGTAGCCCACCTTGAACTTGGACTTGACGTGCCCCTGCGCCGCCGCCTTGAGGTACCAGGCGAGTGCCCTGGCCGGATCACGCCCCGTCTCGATTCCTCGCAGATAGGAGTTGCCGAGCTTGTACTGGGCCTCCGGGTCACCGGCGCTTGCCGCCTCCTGCCACTGCTGGAAACGCGAATCGTAGAGGGTGTCGGCTGCCCACGAAGAGCCGGGCACGAGCGCCAGCAGCAGCATTGCCGAGATGAGGGCTCTGATCGTCATCGGGTTACCTTGGGGTCCGTGGGGAATCGCGCCGCCGCCGCGGGATATTGTTGTCGGTCCGGCCGCGAGGCTCCTCGCGCGACCGTTGGGTGGGGAGGGCACTCCCCTTTCCCGCTCCGGCAGACGGTGTCCGCCCGATTGTATGCCTCATCCCCCCGACGGGCAAATGGCCCGGGGAAGGGCTCTTTCGAGATCCTGTTAGAATCTCCCCCATGGATCGATTCTGGACACTGTTGCGCGGACTGGCGGATGGTCGCTTCCATTCCGGCAGCGAGCTGGCCGCGACGATGGGAGTCGGCCGCGGTGCGGTCTGGAAGCAGATCGAACATCTCCGCCGCTGCGGACTGGTGGTTCATGCGGTGAGGGGGCGTGGCTATCGGCTCGCCTCGCCGGTGGAGTGGCTGGATGCGGAGCAGATTGGCCGCTGGCTGGGTGACACCGACCCCGCGCCCCTCCCGCAGGTGGAGGTGGTGCCGGAGACCGACTCCACCAACAGCCAGCTGCTCGGCTGCCTGGCCCGGGGGGAGTCCGCCCCCCGCGCCCTGCTCGCCGAGATCCAGCGGGCGGGTCGCGGCCGCCAGGGACGCCGCTGGCACTCGCCGCCGGGGGGATCACTGGCCCTCTCCGTCGGCTGGCGCTTCCACCGGCTCACCGATCCCCCGGCGGCCGCCTCGCTGGTGGCGGGTCTCGCCGTGGCGGAGGCGCTCGAGGAGACGGGAGTGGCGATCGGCCTCAAGTGGCCCAACGACCTGCTGGCGGGAGGGGAGAAACTGGGCGGGATCCTGGTGGAGATGAGAGGGGATCCGACCGCCGCCTGCGACATGGTGGTGGGGGTCGGTCTCAATCTGCGTCTCTCCGAGGCGGCGCGCGATACCCTCGACCGGCCCGTCACCGACCTCTACCGGCTGGCGGGGGAGGTGCCCGCCCGCAACCGGCTGGCCGGCCGGATCCTTCACCGTCTCGCCCGGACTCTCTACCGCTTCGGTCGGGAGGGGTTCTCGCCCTTCCGGGGGCCGTGGCAGCAGCGCGATCTGCTGATCGGCCGGCAGGTGCGGGTGGAGACGCCGGCGGGCGACCTGGCGGGCGTGGTGCTCGGTGTGGACGAACAGGGGGCCCTGCTGCTGGAGAGTGAAGGGCGTCGACACCGCCTGGTCTCTGCCGAGGTGCATCTGGGGGAGGGATGGTGAAGCTGCTGGTGGATCTGGGCAACAGCGCGGTGGCCTGGCGGCCGGCGGGCAGCGCGGGGATGCAGCGCTTCCTCCACGGGGGAGGGGAGATCCGTCCCCTGCTGGATCGCGAGTGGGGGGCGCTTCGTCCGCACCAGGTGGTCGTCTGCTCGGTGGCCGTGACACCCCTGCGCGAGGCGATGGCGGACTGGATTCGGGAACGGTGGTCGCTGCAACCCCGCTGGCTCTCCTCTCCCGCCTCCGGCTGGGGGGTGGTCAACGCCTATGGTCGGCCCGAACGGCTCGGTGTGGATCGCTGGGCCGCGCTGGTCGCGGCTCGTCGTCTGCGGGAGGGGACGGTGGTGGTGGTGGATGCCGGCAGTGCCGTCACGGTGGATCTGCTGGAGGCGAACGGCCGCCACCGGGGCGGGGTGATCGCCCCGGGCCTCGGCATGATGCGACGCGCCCTGATGGAGGGGACCGCTCTTCCGGCGCCGGACGAGGCGGGTGAGATTCCGGCCCGCGACACCCGGTCGGCGATGGCCGCCGGTACCCTTCTCGCCGCGGTGGGCGTGGTGGAGTCGCTGCTGGCCCGTTGCCCGCCGCCGGAGGGGTGGAGCGGGCTCGTGACGGGAGGGGATGCCTCCATCCTCCTCCCCCATCTGCGGGGCGACTGGGAGGAGGTTCCCGATCTGGTCCTGAAAGGCATGGAGATCATGGAGGAGGTGGAGTGAAGAGGCTGTTTCTGCTGCTGTCGATCGCCAATGTTGTGGTGCTGGTATGGTTGCTCGCCTCCCCCGCGGGGGAG
>JALTLT010000260.1 GCA_027001815.1 Gammaproteobacteria bacterium
CGGTTTACGCTCCACGCTTCCTCCCCACGGTCGGTCACCCTTCCGCAGTTGCGCTTCGCTTCACTCGCCGTGACCAGCTCGTGGCGGGACTTCCACCCGCAGGGGTGCGCCCATGCTGGGCGCACCCAAGAAAAAACCCGGGCCGGCAGAGCCGACCCGGGTTCAGGTATTGGTGGAGCTAGACGGGATCGAACCGTCGACCTCTTGCATGCCATGCAAGCGCTCTCCCAGCTGAGCTATAGCCCCGTTCGAGGATGCGCATTTTGCGGTATCCGACGTTCCTTGTCAATACCCGCAGGCCCTCGCCGAAGGGAGTGCGGCGGAAGGCCGGAGACAGTGCCGACACGGTCCGGGAGGATCCGGGGCGCCCGTGCAGGGGGGCCAACCTCCCCCTTTCCCGAAGCCCCCCTTTCCCCCCGACGGCGACACAAGGGGCTCCTCCACACCCCTTCACCGCACCATCTCGGCACGGTACCTCTAGCAAGACGTTGAAAAAGGCCGTCCTGGCCTTTTTCAACGCCGGAAGCCGAAAATGCGATTTCCGGCTTCCTCACGTTTTCAATGAGGCCAGCAGCCTATCGGACTTTGACAGGCGGTCAGGTTCTGGTGCTTTCCGCGGGGCCCCGAGAGGCGGGAAGGCCCTCCCGGGGGCGTTGGCGGCAGGGATGCCGCCGACGAGCCCCCAAGGATGGGTTCACGGCGTCCCCCGGGAGGGCCTTCCCGCCTCTCGGGGCGGAGTGACCTTCAGCTTGAAGTCCGACAGGCTGCTGGCCTCATTGAAAACGGCGGTGCATCCATGCACCGCGGCACAGGCTGCCGACGAGAAACGGTGTTTTTCAACAGCCTGCTGCTAGAACACCGCCTTCTTGTCCATGACGGCCCGGTAGAGGTCGATGGAGAGGAAGAATCCGTTCTCGTCGCCCTGCCGCGTACAGCCCAGGGAGAAGCGATTGTCCAGATGGAACATGAGGCCATGCCCCACGTTGTCCACTTCGATACGCTCGCTGTAGACGCTCACCAGGGAGAGACCGAAAGGCCTGCCCAGGGGCGACGACGCCTTCCGCCACCAATTGACACCGATCCATTCGATGGAGATACCCACCCCGTCCTCGTTTCCATCCATCTCTCCCGGAACCAGTTCATGGACCAGATCCGGGTGCATCGCGATCCAACGTCGCTCCGGCGGCGCCACCAGCATCCCGCTCCGGAAGTGCCGGCTCCCGTACTCTGACGATTCAGGGATGCGTGGTTTGGAGTTTCCTCAACATCCTGTCGTGAGACTCCAGATGGTGGAGGATGGCATTCAGCACTCGGTGACACTTACCGCGAGGCCCCCGAGCGAGGTCTCCTTGAACTTGATCGACATCTCCTCTCCGATCTGTTTCATGGCCGCGATACAGGCGTCCAGCGGCATGAAGTGCTCCCCTCTCCCCCGCATCGCCAGGGAAGCAGCCGCATACGCCTTGATGGCACCGAACCCGTTGCGCTCGATGCAGGGCACCTGAACCAGCCCCCGCACCGGGTCACAGGTGAGCCCCAGGTGATGTTCCAGGGCCATCTCGGCGGCATGTTCGATCTGCCGGGGGGTGCCGCCCCGCGCGGCGCAGAGACCGGCGGCCGCCATCGCGGCGGCGGAGCCTACCTCCCCCTGACAGCCCACTTCCGCACCGGAGATGGAGCTTCGATGCTTGATGATCCCGCCAATCGCCGCTGCGGTGAGAAGAAACTCCCGAATCTGCGTCTCGCTGCCGCCCTCATGATGAACCAGATAGTAGAGTACGGCCGGAATCACACCCGCTGCTCCATTGGTCGGTGCAGTGACCACCAGATGACCGGCGGCGTTCTCCTCGTTGACGGCCATGGCGTAGGCACACAACCAGTCGTTTGCGGTCACCCCGTCGGGATGCTCATGGAGATCACGATACAGATTGGCAGCCCTGCGTCGGACTCCCAGTCCGCCCGGCAGCTCCCCCTCGTGTTCGAGACCGTTGAAAACACAGCGGCGCATACAGATCCAGATCGAATCCAGCCCCTCTTCCACGGCCTCCGGAGCGCGGATACATATCTCGTTGGCCCATTTCATCTCGGCAATCGAAAGGCCGCTATCTTCGGCCATGCGAAGCATGGCACGCGCCGAATCAAAGCCGAATGGAAACGTCTCGACGGGCTCGAGACGCAACGGCGCCACGACGCGTGAAATCTCGTCTCGCGTGGCGATGAATCCACCCCCGATCGAGAAATAGATCTCGGAGACCAGCACCTCACCGGCATCGTCGAGCAGCTCGAACAACAGTGCGTTCGGATGCTCCGGCAAGGGGTCTCCGCTGTCGAACACAATGTCCGCTTCGGGGCGAAAGGATATGTACCACCCCTCCTCGAACGGGAGATGAGGTGATGCCGATAGGTCGTCGATCAGCCGTTCCACATTCCGGGTCGCGACCTGGGCAGGAAGGTACCCATGCAGCCCGAGCAACACCGCCCGATCGGTGGCATGTCCCCTGCCAGTCAGGGCAAGGGATCCATACAGCGTACAGCGGATGGAGAGACGAGCCCGCGCCTCGGAGATCTCCGCGAGATACTCTACGACACGCTCTCGAAAAGCACGGGCGGCGGCCATCGGCCCCATGGTATGAGAACTCGAGGGACCGATGCCGACCTTGAACAGATCCAGAACGCTGATAAACATTCGGCTTGCTCCACAGGAGAAATGTCACGGTTTCCACGGAGTGGTGCGGTCCAACAGCGGGGAGGCAGCGGCGATCAGCTAACGATAGCGCCCTCCTCCAGCGCTGTATGCGAGTGATCGCCCGTGCATTCTCCGGAACAGTCGCAGTCTGGACTACGTGCCTGTCAGTTCGAGAGCAGGCGGATATAACTGACCAGAGCCTCTACATCCGAGCGGCTGAGAATTCCCCGCCAGGCCGGCATGAATCTGCCCTTGCCGTCGAGGATGCTCTTCACCAGTGTCTCGTTATCGAGCCGATTGGTCTCATTGGGATTCGTGTGATCCATGGGCGTGATACCGATGAGGTTGGTCATGATGCCGTTCCCGTCTCCCTCTTCGCCATGGCAAACCTGGCAATACTTCGCATAAAGACGCATACCCACTTCAGGATCGCCCATCAGGTCGTGCTTCTTGTTGCTGAGAAAGCGAAGATAGGCGATCAGAGCGTTGATCTGGTCATCGCTGAAGACATCCTTCCATTCCGGCATCGCCTCGCTCAGGAGATTGTGGCGGTCACGCCCCGTAATAGTCTGACGCCCTTCTCCAGTGATGATCTTACGCAGAATGGTGTCGCTTCTGGAGCGAACCGTGGTCGTGAGATCCGCTGGTTCGATCTTCATGGCCTTGGCGAGGGGGCCGTCTCCCTTGCCACCTACCCCATGACACAACTGGCAATAGGAAACAAACAGCCGTCTTCCCTCGTAGGCGGGCGGAGGGTTCGCACTTACCTCAGAGATCTCGAAAATGTAAAAGACAGCAATTACACCCAGATAGATCCAGACCTTCATGGGACCATCTCCTCCAAATCGGAACGGTATCGACAAGGCACCGACACGCCGGCCGACCGGCCATGTTGTCATCACACGAAACCTTCGAAGGGCTTTATCGAAAAAGCCACTCGTCAGTCGCCAGGAGACGACAATGGATCGAACACAGTCAGGCATCGCAGGATCGAGGTTAACGCCAATTGACATTGATCAGCAACCGGGCCGTGATCCCGACGAACCGTCAGGGAATCTCTGATTTATTCAGAGATTCCTGCGGCACAGTAATGTGCCGCCAAAATCAGTCACCGCAGGTGATTGATTTTGCAAGGGAGCCGAAAACCGCGTTTTTCGGCTCCCGTACTCTGAACAATTCAGGGATGAATTGTTCAGAGATTCCGAAAATAAAATGAGTGGGCCACAGCCAGCGCTCCCACAGCCATGTTGGCCAGGCTTGCCGCAGAATGACTGCGGCGGCGCCTGTCCGCCTCGCTGTGAAAGCGCTGGCTGTGGCTGAATGTAATGTAAACC
>JALTLT010000261.1 GCA_027001815.1 Gammaproteobacteria bacterium
GCCCAGCGCCTCAACGAGGCGCGGGCCGAACTGTTCCGTTACATCAATAAGACCCAAAACACTGCCGCCTGAGGGGGCTCAATCACCCCGCCCCTTCAGGCTCATTTCCGGATTGGAAAGGACTGGGCGGCCGGCCCGCTGCGGGGCGGTCACTTCTTGGGCGGGACGTAGCCCTCGGCCTGCATGGCCCCCTCGCCAAAGAAGAACTTCTCCATCTGCTCCTCGAGGAGCTTGCGGTGTTCCGGGTTGATGGGGCTGAGGCGGTACTCGTTGATCAGCATGGTCTGCTGCCGCAGCCACATCTGCCACCCCTCCTTGGAGACGTTCTCGAAGATCTTCTGCCCCAGTTCACCGGGATAGGGGGGACGGTCGAGGCCCTCGGCCTCCCGCTTCAGTTTGACGCACTGCACCATTCGGCTCATGTCCTGCTCCTGTCTGTGGGTCGGGTTCCCCGATCGGCGGCGATGCGCTCCAGCAGGCGCTGCACCGGCGCGGCGACGCCACGATCGAGAGGGTGGCCCGGTATATACCAGATTCTCTCTCCGGCATCCATTACACGGTCGCCGGGGAGGGTTATTCGGGCGAGTACGGGGGTGATTCGCAGGTGGAAGTGGCTGAAGGTGTGATCGATGGCCTCCCAGCGTTCGCTGCCGGCCACCCGCAGGCCGAGGCTGGCGCGGCACCACGCCTCGAGGGTACCCTGGCCGTCCCACTCCGGAAACCCCCAGAGGCCGCCCCAGACGCCGCTGGGGGGCCGGCGCTCGAGAAGCACGGAGCCATCCGGGGCGCGGGCGATGACCATGCGGGTGGAACGGCGTGGGAGCTCCCGGCGGGGCCTCGGGTGGGGCAGCTCGCGGACCCGCCCTTCCGCCAGGGCCCGGCAGCCGTCGGCCACCGGACAGCGGTCGCAGCACGGCGTGCCGCGGGTGCAGAGGGTGGCACCCAGATCCATGATCGCCTGGGTGTAGTCGCGGACCCGCCGGTCGGGAGGGGTGTGTGCCTCGGCCAGTCTCCACAGGCGGCTCTGCACGGCGCCCTGCCCCGGCCAGCCCTCGACGGCATGATAGCGGGCCAGCACCCGGCGCACGTTGCCGTCGAGGATGGCGTGGGGCCGGCCGTGGGCCTGGGCGAGGATGGCGGCGGCGGTGGAGCGGCCGATGCCGGGCAGGGCCTGGAGGGCGTCGAGCGCATCGGGAAGCCGGCCGCCGTGCTGCTCCATCACCTGCTGCGCGGCCCGGTGGAGGTTTCGGGCACGGGCGTAGTAGCCGAGACCGGACCAGAGGCCCAGCACCTCGTCCAGCGGTGCGGCAGCGAGCGTGGCCAGGTCGGGGAAACGGTCCATGAAGCGCTCGAAGTAGGGGATCACCGTCTCCACCCGGGTCTGCTGGAGCATGATCTCGGAGATCCAGATCCGGTAGGGGGCAGATTCCCGCTGCCACGGCAGGTCGTGGCGACCATGCTCCCGGTACCACGCCAGCAGCCGGTGGGCGAAGCGTGCCGTCTCCTGCCGCGTGGGCAGGCATGGGTCGTCCGGTCTGCTCATCCCCCCAGCAGCTTCTCCAGTTTCTCTTTCATCTTCCGCTCCTCCTTCTTGAGCCGTGCCTTGAGTTCCTCCTCCTTCTCGTCGAGGGGGGCTTTCTCACCGTCGGCACCGAGCTTGCTCTCGAGTTTCCTCTCCAGTTTCTGCTTGAGTTCCCCCTTCTTCTTCTCGAGTTTCTGGCGCTGCTTCTCGGTGAGGGCGGCCTCGAGATCGAGCTTCATGCGGGGCGCGTCGAGCGGCCCCTCGATGCGCAGGGGAACGGGCAGCCCCACCAGCCGGTCGAGGCCGGCACCGCCCTGCCCCTCGAGGGTACTCACCACCACCACCTTGAGGAGATAGTCGATCCGCTCGCGGGGAAGATCCGCCTTGCCGGCGCCGGTAACCCTCAACAGGGGGCTCTTGGCGAGGAGATCATCGTTGGTCACCACGCCGTTGCGGATCTTCCAGGTGGCGCCCAGTTCACTGAAGTCGGTCTTCTGCGGACCGGTGGCGAGATCGGTGCGGCCGGCCAGCTTCGCCTCCGCTTCGCGAAGCATCTGCGGAATGTTGAAGCCGCGCACGGAACCGTCGACCATGCGCAGGGTTCCGCGACCGGCGAGTGCGGCCACGAGTTCATCCACCGTGTTGCCGGAGGTGGCGAAGTGGGCGCGCACGTCGGCCTGCCCCTGCAGCCGATCGAAATCGGCGAAGGCCTCCAGCAGGGGGCCGATCTGCACCTCCTCGGCCGTCAGGATCCCCTTCATGCGCGGTGTATCGCCGGTGACGTCCATCTCCCCCTTGAGGTGCAGTTTCCCCCCGGCCACCCACATGCCCACCGGTTGGATCTTCAACAGCCCCTCGTCTGCACCGACGATCATCCGCGCCTTCTCGATGTCGAGCCCGGACCAGCTCAGCTTCTTGACAAAGAGACGTCCATCGAGTGCGAGGTTGCGCAGCGACTCGACGGGCAGGAGTGGAGCCGCCGCTTTGCCGTCCGTGGCTTCACCGGCGGCACCGGCCGGTTCCCTGGACAGGAGATAGGCGTCCAGATCCAGGGTGTCGAGCCCCAGCCGGAACGAGGTGGCGGGGAGCTGCCCCTCGCGAAACCGGAATGCCGCCTCCCCCCTGAGGATGGAGTCGTCGAAACGGAACAGCAGGGCGGGGAATTCCAGATGCTCCATATCGCCCTTCATCCGCATGGACAAAGAGGCGCGGGTGAGACGCCCCGGCGACAGGATGTCGTCGAGGTGGAGCCCCGCCTCGGCGAGGAGTCGCCGCAGATCGAAGGGCGCCCCCTTCAGCTTTCCGCTGAAATGGGGTTCGCCACTCTCGAGGCCCGCCACCTCCAGCCGGCCGCGGACGGCCAGATCGCCGCTGTTCAGTTCCAGCGGCTCGATCCGAAGCGCCTTCGGCGTTCCGTCCACCTGCAGGGAGAGGCGACTCTCGCGCCCCAGCACCCCTTTGGGCAGCCCCTCGGTCTCCGGCAACAGGTCACGCAGCAGATCGATCGGCCTGAACGGCTCGGAGGCCAGCCGGATCCGGTAGCGGGGCTGCCCCTCCTGCTGTTCGCTCTCCAGCCGCCCGGAGAGTCTCAGGTCGCCGAGGGAGAGGCGGAGGGGCTCGAGCCGGAAGCGACCCTCCTGCAGATTCCAGCCCATCACCGCTTCGACGGCGAGGGGAACCTCCGCGGCGCCCTCCTCCAGGCGCACCCCCGCCTCGAGGGTAAGCCGGCCACCGTGTTCCGGATCGAGTTCGGAGAGCCGGAGGTCGACACCGGCGATCTCGCGGAAGGTGCCCGCCTGCCGGTCGCGGAAGGTGAGACGGGCGTCCCGCAGCTCGATGGCGGCGACATCCATCTCCAGCCGGTCGGAGAGATCGCTGCCGGCCCCCCGTTGCCCCGCGGGTGGATGGTCCGGCTTCCCGCCTCCGGCGATCAGAGCCTCCCAGTTTCCGACACCCTCCCGGTTCCGGACCAGGTGGGCCTCGACTCCCTCCATCACCGCATCTTCCAGCACCAGGCGGTGTTCGAAGAGGGGCGCAACCGGGATCGACACGCGGAGGGACCGAATCTTCAGCAACGGCTCGCCGGCAGGAAAACCGGGGGGATTGCCCAGTTCGGTCTCTTCCAGGACGATGCCCAGGCGGGGCCAGAGGGTGAGGCTCATCTCACCCCCGATGGTGAGAGGATAGCCTGTCGCCCGCTCCACCCGGGCCTCGATCACCTCCCGATAGTCCTCGAGGCTCACCCACCAGACGAGCAGCAGGATACCGCTGGCCATGATGAGCAGCGCCGCCACCACGACGAGAAGGAATTTCTTCATGGAATGGTCTCTCCCAGAACCTCCACCATAGGAGTGCGCGATCTCCACCGCCGGCTGATCAGCAGCCGCAACCATCTGAAACCACGGAACAAAGATGGGCATACCCGGACAACTCCCCGCCGGCCACTGGCACTCCGGCAGTTTGAGTCCATAATAGAATGGTAGGGAACCGGTAATCCA
>JALTLT010000262.1 GCA_027001815.1 Gammaproteobacteria bacterium
CCGCCGTCTCCAAGAACCCCTACATGTTCTTCAAGTTCAAGGGCGGCAAGTCCGGCGACTCCCTGAAGATCAGTTGGGTCGACAACAAGGGCAACAGCGATTCCCTGGAGACCAAGATCAAGTAAGGCCGTCCCCGGTCACGCTGAACCTGAATTATCTGGAGGAGAATTTGAAGATGAAGAAACTCGTGATTCTTGCCGCAGCCCTCGGTGCGGTGGCGCTGGGACCGATCACGGCTCAGGCCACGCCGGAGGAGGATCTCAAGGCGTTCCGCGCCTACTTCAAGCAGAAGTTCCCCGACGTCCCCTTCGAGGACCTCAAGAACGGCATCTACGCCCTCGACGCCGACCGTCGTGCCGCCTGGGAGGAGTTCGAGGACTTCTCGCCGCCCTGGGAGGATGCCGTCAAGCTGGGTGAAGAGCTGTTCAACAAGCCCTTCAAGAACGGCAAGACCTACGCAAGCTGCTTCCCCAACGGTGGCATCGGCATCAAGCAGAACTATCCCTACTTCGACGCCGAGACCGGCGACATCGTCACCCTGGAAGGCGCCATCAACGCCTGCCGCGAGGCGAATGGCGAGAAGCCGCTGAAGTGGAAGAAGGGCAAGCTTGCCGCCATCTCCGCCTACATGGGCTACACCTCTCGTGGCAACAAGATCGACATCAAGGTGCCGGACGATCCCCGTGCCCTGGCCTGGTACGAGCGTGGCAAGCGCTTCTTCTTCGCCAAGCGCGGTCAGCTCAACTTCGCCTGCGCCGACTGCCACGTCTACTACGCCGGCCACCTGATCCGCGCCAACCTGCTGAGTACCGCAATCGGCCAGGTGACCCACTGGCCCGCCTGGCGCAAGAAGTGGGCCTCCAAGGCGGCTGCCAAGAGCAAGACGGGTGAACTCAGCCCCACTGCCGGCCTCGGCACCCTGCACCGTCGCTACGGTGGCTGCAACAAGCAGGTACGGGCCAAGCCGTTCAAGGCTCAGAGTGACGAGTACAAGGCGCTCGAGTATTTCCACACCTACATCAGTAACGGTCAGGAAATCAACACGCCGAGCCTGCGGCAGTAATCCCGCCGCTTTTCAGGCCCCGGGGCCCGGTCTGCGAGTCTCTCCAGACCGGGCCTTTTCATCATGCCTGAGGACAGAGTACCTCTCCCGGGGAAGAGACTGTGGATTCGCGTATTCTGCCGACCGACATTTCCCCTATAATCGAACCTGTTTCCGACCCGCAAGGCATCGGACCGGCTCTTCCGGTCCGACTCATCTCACTAAGACAGGGGGCCCCGGAGAGGGCAGAACGGAGACAACAAGGATGGATCCCATCTCGCAAGTGCTTGGAGGACGTTCCCTATGAATATGTCAAGACGAGAATTCCTGCAGCTGCTCGCCATCGCCAGCGCTGCCGGATTCGATCTGGCCGCCTGCGACACTTCCTCGCAGAGCGGCGGTGCAGTCGTCAACAAGAGTGGCGGCGCCAAACCCCAGAAGGGCCCCGGCGATCTCTACGAGATCCCGGCCTTCGGCAATGTCTCGGTACTCCACTACACCGACTGCCACGGCCAGCTCCTGCCCATCTATTTCCGCGAGCCGAACATCAACATGGGTATCGGCGGCATGAAGGGCAATCCCCCTCACCTGGTGGGTGAGAACTTTCTCAAGTTCTATGGCATCCAGCCGGGAACTCCCGAGGCCCACGCCTTCACATACCTCAACTTCGTGGAAGCCGCGCAGAAATATGGCAAGGTGGGCGGCTTCGCCTATCTCAAGACCCTGGTGGACAAGGTTCGTGATCAGCGTCCCGGAGCCCTGCTGCTGGATGGTGGCGACACATGGGGCGGTGGATCGGGAACCGGCCTCTGGACCAATGCCCAGGACATGGTCGATGCCCAGAAGCTGCTCGGCGTCAACGTGATGACCGGCCACTGGGAGTTCACCTTCGGCGCCGAGCGGGTACAGGAGATCGTCGAGAACGACTTTGCCGACCATATCGATTTCGTCTGCCAGAACATCGTGGATGCCGAATGGGGCGAGAGGGTCTTCAAGCCCTATGTGATCCGCGAGGTGAACGGCATCCCGGTGGCCGTGATCGGCCAGGCCTTCCCCTACACCCCGATTGCCAACCCGCGCTACATGATCCCCGACTGGTCCTTCGGCATCCGCGACGAGGAGATGCAGGAGGTGGTGGACGAGGCGCGTGGCGAGGGTGCCCAGGTGGTGGTGGTGATCTCCCACAACGGCATGGACGTGGATCTGAAGATGGCCGGCCGGGTCACCGGCATCGACGCCATCATGGGAGGACACACCCACGACGCCATTCCCAAGCCGGTCAAGGTGAAGAACGCCGGGGGGGTCACCCTGGTCACCAATGCCGGCTCCAACGGCAAGTTCCTCGGCGTGCTCGATTTCGACGTCAAGGACGGCAAGGTGCGCGACTTCCAGTATCGTCTGCTGCCGGTGTTCGCCAACATGCTCGCCCCCGACCCAACCATGGCCGCCTACATCGAAAAGGTACGCGACCAGGAGGTCACCTTCCAGGGCAAGACCTTCAACATGAAGAAGCGGCTGGAAGAGGAGCTGGCGATCACCGACGACGTGCTCTACCGCCGGGGCAATTTCAACGGCACCTTCGATCAGCTCATCTGCGACGCCCTGATGAAGGTCCAGGATGCCGAGATCGCCTTCTCCCCCGGCTTCCGGTGGGGGGTCAGCGTCCTGCCGGGCCAGGCGGTCACCTTCGAGCACGTGATGACCCAGACCGCCCTCACCTATCCGGTGGTGACCCGCAACGAGATGTCCGGCGAGATGATCAAGACCATCCTCGAGGACGTGGCGGACAATCTCTTCAACAAGGACCCCTACTACCAGCAGGGGGGAGACATGGTGCGGGTCGGCGGACTCAAGTATGCCATCGATCCGGAAGCGGAGATGGGCAACCGGATCCGCGACATGGAACTCGACGGCGAGCCCATCGACCCCAATCGCAAGTACGTGGTGGCCGGCTGGGCGAGTGTCGCCCAGCCCCTGGAGGGCCGCCCCATCTGGGACGTGGTGGAAGAGTATCTCCGCGACCAGAAGACGGTACGGGTCTCCAACCTCAACACACCCAGGATCGTCGGCATGGAGGGCAACCCGGGGATCGAGATCCTCTGATCGACACGGGATCCCGTATCGGCGAAAAGGCCCCGCCCAGGCGGGGCCTTTGCTTTTGCGGAGATCGACCGGCCGCGGGGTGGAGCGTACAGCTCCCGCGGCGCCCTGGTCACGGTCGCTGGTCCGCCTCGCTCCCCTCCTTGGGGGGCACCATCAGGTCTGCGCGGCTCACCCCCAGCATGAGGGCGGCGGTGGAGGCCACGTAGATGGAGGAGTAGGTGCCCACCACCACGCCGATGATCAGTGCCAGGGAGAAGTTGTGGATCACCTCTCCGCCGATCAGGAAGAGCGCGACCAGCACCAGAAGGGTGGTCAGGGAGGTGACGATGGTCCGGCTGAGGGTCTCGTTGATGGAGCGGTTCATCACCTCCTCCGAAGAGCCCTTGCGGATCTTGCGGAAGTTCTCACGGATCCGGTCGAACACCACGATGGTGTCGTTGAGGGAGTAGCCGATGATCGCCAGCACCGCCGCCAGGACCGGCAGGTCGAACTCGAGCTGGAAGAAGGCGAAGACACCCACCGTGATGAGGGTGTCGTGGACCAGGGCAGCGATGGCCCCGGCCGAAAAGCGGATCTCGAAGCGCAGCCAGACATAGATGAGGATACCGATGAGGGCGTAGAGCATGGCCAGCCCCCCATCTTCGGTGAGTTCCTCTCCCACCTGCGGTCCGACGAACTCCACCCGGCGCAGATCCACCTGATGTCCGCCGCTGCGCAGCGTCTCCAGGATCTTGTCGCTGATCTGGTTCTGGGAGACCCCCTCCATGAGGCCGATGCGGATCAGCACGTCCCGCGGTGTTCCGAAGTGCTGGACGATCGCCTGCGCGAACCCGGCCCTCTCCAGGGCCTGGCGGATCGACTCCAGCTCCACCGGCTCGGGGTAGCCCACCTCCACCAGGGTACCGCCGGTGAAGTCGATTCCGAGGTTGAGGCCGCGAACGATGATCGCGCCGAGCGCTACCGCCATCAGCAGCCCCGAAAGGGCCATGGCGATCTTGCTCTTGCCCATGAAGTCGATGTTGAGCTTTCCACCCAGGATCTGCATCTCTCTATTCTCCGTTGCGGCCCGACCGGTTGTCGAAAAACCCGGGAATGGGCCTTCCGACGTCCTCTCAGATGGCCAGCTTCTGCACCTTGCGCCCGCCATACACCCCGTTGACCACCGCCCGGGTGACCATGATGGCCGTGAACATGGAGGTGACGATGCCCAGCGAGAGGGTCACGGCGAAACCCTTGATGGGACCGGTGCCGAAACCGAACAGCACGAAGGCGGCGATCAGGGTGGTGATGTTGGCGTCGAAGATGGTGGAGAACGCCTTCTGATAGCCCGCCTGGATACTCGCCTGCGGCGTGCTGCCGAGCCGCAGTTCTTCGCGGATGCGCTCGAAGATGAGCACGTTGGCATCCACCGCCATGCCCACCGTGAGAACGATACCGGCGATGCCCGGCAGGGTGAGGGTCGCCTGCAGCATGGAGAGCAGGGCCACCACCAGCACCAGGTTGAGAGTGAGCGCCAGGTCGGCCACCAGGCCGAACAGGCGATAGTAGACCACCATGAAGACCAGCACCAGGGCGAAGCCGACCAGCACCGAACGGAAACCCTGGTCGATGTTGTCCTTGCCGAGGCTGGGACCGATGGTGCGCTCCTCGACGATCTCCACCGGCGCGGCCAGGGAGCCCGCCCGCAGCAGCAGCGCCAGATCACGCGCCTCCTGGGGGCTGTCGAGGCCGTTGATCATGAAGCGCCGTCCGAGCCTCTCCTGGATCACCGCCAGCGAGATCACCTCCTCGATCTTGCGCTTCTCCTTGACCAGTTTGCCGTCGACCCGCCGGGTCTCCACCTTGGTCTCGATGTAGACCACCGCCAGATCCTCGCCCACGTGGTCCTTGGTGAAGTTGGAGAAGCGCTTTCCACCCTTCTCGTCCAGGTTGATGAAGACCGCGGGCGAATTGCGTCCGCTGTTGGTATCGATGCCGGAGGCGGCATGGGTGATGGAGTCGCCGGTCAGGATCACCCGCCGCTGCAGCAGCACCGGCCGGCCGTCCCGCATGTGGTAGAGGCGGCTGCCGGGCGGGATCCGGCCCGAGGCGAGGATCGACTGGATGTTGCGGTTGTCCGGGTGGGCCAGGTGGAACTCCAGGGTGGCGGTCGCACCGAGAATATCCTTGGCGCGCGCCGGATCCTGGACGCCGGGAAGCTGCACGACGATGCGCGAGTCGCCCTGACGCTGGATCACCGGCTCGGCCACCCCCAGCTCGTTGACCCGGTTGCGCAGGGTGGTGACATTCTGCTCGATGGCCGCGTCGCGCACCTCCTTGAGCTGCGCATCGCTGATCCGGGCCAGCAGGAAGTAGCTCTCCCTCTCCTGCTCGATGGCGTACTGCAGGCCGGAAAACTCCCGCCGCAGGAGGTCGAGGGCCTGCTGTGCCGTCCCCTCGTCACGAAAGCGGATACGGACCGAACCCTTGGTACGACGCAGCCCCAGGTGGCGGACCCCCTTGTCACGCAGGACCGACTTGAAGTCTCCGGCGTAACGCTCCAGCTCCTTGGCGAGCGCCGCCTCCATGTCCACCTCCATGAGGAAGTGGATGCCGCCCTGCAGGTCGAGCCCCAGATACATGGGCTGCGCGCCGATCGCACGTAGCCAGCCTGGCGTCGCGGGGGCCAGGTTCTGGGCGATCACGTAACGCTCGCCCAGCGCCTCGTGGAGCGCCTGGGCAGCCTTGAGCTGGATCTCGGTATCCTCGAACCGGACCAGCAGCTTGCCCCCGACCCACTCCTCCGCCTTGACCGCGATGCCCGCCTCCTCGAGTACCTTCGCCACCCGCTGCGCCGCCTCCCGATCGAGCTGCTGGGCACGGATCGGCGAGACGAGCAGGGCCGGGTCCTTGCCGTAGAGGTTGGGCAGGGCGTAGATAAGGCCCATCACCACGATGGCGACGATCAACAGGTACTTCCACAGGGGATAGCGATTCATGGGTTCGAACGTCCAGGTGGGGGAGAAGAGGGGTTCAGCTACTGCCCTTCATGGTGCCCTTGGGCATGAGAGCGGCCACGGCCTGCCGCTGCACCTTCACCCGGACGCCGTCGGCCACCTCGATGGTGATGAAGTTCTCGTCCAGGTCGGTGATCCTGCCCAGCAGACCTCCATTGGTCACCACCTCGTCCCCCTTGGCAAGGGCCTCGACCATCTGGCGATGCTCCTTGGCCCGTTTGCTCTGCGGGCGGATGAGCAGAAAATAGAAGATGACGAAGATGATGATGAGAGGCAGAAAACCGGCAAGCGGGCTGGGCTGGGCAGCCCCGTCGGCGGCCTGGGCCCAGGCGGGGGAGATGAAAAAGTCCATGATGCCTTCCTGTCCGAGTCTCGGAATCAACAGTGTGGAAAGGGCGGAGGCACCTCCGGGGGCCCCACGCGCGACAGCGTCCTATTATGGCATAGGGCACCGAAAGGGAGAACCGCCCGTCCACCCTCGCCCCATTCCCTCGACCCAGGCTGTCGAAAAACAGCGTTTTTCGGCAGCCTGTGCGGCGGGGCAGGGATGCACCGCCGTTTTTCAATGACCGGGCAGCCCGTCGGACCTTGATCGGCCGTCAGGTTCTGGTGCTTTCCGCGGGGCCCCGAGAGGCGGGAAGACCCTCAGGCCGGCACCGGCAGGCCCCGCTGGCGGTAGAAGCCGGCACGAAACGCGGCCCACTCGCCGGCCGCGATCGCCTCCCGCATGCGTCGCATCAGGTCGAGATAGAAGTGGAGGTTGTGGATGGTATTGAGCCGCGCGCCGAGGATCTCGTTGCAGCGGTCCAGATGGCGCAGGTAGGCGCGGCTGTAGTTGCGGCAGGTGTAGCAGTCGCACGCCTCGTCGAGGGGGGCGGTGTCGGAGGCGTGGCGTGCGTGGCGGATCTTCACCACCCCCGTGGAGGTGAAGAGATGGCCGTTGCGGGCGTTGCGGGTCGGCATCACGCAGTCGAACATGTCGATGCCACGGTGCACCGACTCCACCAGATCTTCCGGCGTGCCCACCCCCATGAGATAGCGGGGACGATCGGTGGGCAGCAGCGGCTGCAGCCCCTCGAGCACGGCATTGCGCTCCTCCAGCGGCTCACCCACCGAGAGCCCGCCCACCGCATAGCCGTCGAAACCGATCTCCAGCAGCCCCTCCAGGGATTCGCGCCGCAGTTCCGGATACATCCCGCCCTGAACGATCCCGAACAGGGCCGCCGGACTCTCCCCATGGGCCTTGCGGCTGCGCGCCGCCCAACGCAGGGAGAGCTCCATGGACCGGCGCGCCTCCTCCTCGCTGGCCGGCCAGGGGGTGCACTCGTCGAAGATCATGACGATGTCGGAACCCAACGCCCGCTGGACCGCCATCGACTCCTCGGGACCGAGAAAGACGCGGTCGCCGTTGATCGGCGATCTGAAGTGGACGCCCTGCTCGGTGATCTTCCGCATCTCGCCGAGGCTGAAGACCTGGAACCCGCCGGAGTCGGTGAGAATCGGCCGCCGCCAGTGCATGAAACCGTGCAGGTCGCCATGGGCCCGGATCACCTCGGTACCGGGCCGCAGCATGAGGTGGAAGGTGTTGCCGAGAACGATGGTCGCGCCCAGCGATTCCAGCTCCTCCGGCGTCATCGCCTTGACCGTGCCGTAGGTCCCCACCGGCATGAAGACCGGGGTCTCGATGAGGCCGCGCTCGAGGGAGATGCGTCCGCGCCGGGCGGCCCCGTCGGTGCTCAGCAGTTCGAACCTCATGCCCCCTCCTCCCGCCGCTCCAGGAACATGGCGTCTCCGTAGCTGAAGAAACGGTAGCGCGCCTCCACCGCGTGGCGGTAGGCCGCCATCACCCGCTGGTACCCGCCGAAGGCGCACACCAGCATCAGCAGGGTCGATTCCGGGAGATGGAAGTTGGTCAGCAGGGCATCCACCACCCGGAATCGGTAGCCGGGAGTGATGAAGAGGCGCGTCTCGCCCCGGAACGGTTGCAACTCACCGCTGGCAGCGGCACTCTCGAGGCTCCGTACCACGGTGGTTCCCACCGCCACCACCCGGCCGCCGCGGGCGCGGGCGTCGGCCACCGCCCGACACGCCGTCTCGTCCACCTCCAGCCACTCCGGATGCATGCGGTGCTCATCGATCCGCTCCGTCCGCACCGGCTGGAAGGTGCCGGCGCCCACGTGGAGGGTGACCCGTGCCGTCCCGACCCCGCGGGCAGCGAGCCGATCGAGCATCGCACCATCGAAATGGAGGCCGGCAGTGGGGGCGGCCACCGCACCGGGTCGACGGGCATAGACGGTCTGGTAGCGCTCGCGGTCCTGCTCCGTGTCGGGATGACGGATGTAGGGGGGAAGCGGCACGTGACCCACGGCCTCCAGCCAGTCGAGGACCGTTCTCGCGGGATCGAAGCGGAGCCGGAAGAGATCACCCTCCCGACCGGTCACCTCCACCTCCAGCGCCTCCTCGAGCCAGAGCCGGGTCCCGACCGGGGGCGACTTGCTGGCCCGCAGGTGGGCCAGCACATGGTGCTCGTCCACCACCCGTTCCACCAGCACCTCCACCCGCCCGCCGGTCTCCCGCTTGTGTCCCAGCAGGCGGGCGGGGATCACCCGGGTGTCGTTGAAGACCACCAGATCCCCCTCGCGCAGGAGCGTCGGAAACTCGGCGAATCGACCGTCCCTCGCCTCCCCTTCCGCGGGGAGGATCAGCAACCGGCTCTCCCCGCGGCGGGCAGGTGGCTGCTGGGCGATGAGCGACTCGGGAAGATCGTAGTGGAAATCGGAGCGCAGCATGATGGGCGCCGATGGTAGCAGGAAGCGGCGGAGAGAGGAATCGGCCGGCCGCGACCCTTCCGCATCGCAGTAGCAGGCTGTTGAAAAACCCCGTTTTTCGACAGCCTGTGCCGCGGTGCATGGATGCACCGCCGTTTTCAATGAGGCCAGCAGCCTGTCCGACTTCAAGCTGAAGGTCACTCTGCCCCCAGAGGCGGGAAGGCCCTCCCGGGGGCGTTGGCGGCAAGGATGCCGCCGACGAGCCCCCAGGGATGGGTTTACGGCGTCCCCCGGGAGGGCCTTCCCGCCTCTGGGGGCCCCGCGGAAAGCACCAGAACCTGACGGCCTGTCGAAGTCCGACCGGCTGCTGGCCTCATTGAAAACATGAGAAAGCCGGAAATCGCATTTTCGGCTTCCGGCGTTGAAAAAGGCCAGGACGGCCTTTTTCAACATCCTGGCAATCGAGGCAGACGCGGGGCAGGTGGGAGACGCTCCATGCCACCCGAAGAATCCCGAATACTCACACGGCGTAGACCGCCTCCACCCGGTTTCCCGGGTCATGGAAACTGAGACTGCGGCAGAGCCGCGCCACCAGGCCGATACCGCGCCCGGACGGGCGATCACCCCGCTCCAGGCTCGCCTGGATCCGGCGGTAGTCGAAACCGGGACCGGAATCGATCACGTGGATCACCAGGAACTCCCCTCCCTGGTCGGCGCTGCGCCCTTCGAAGATGAGTTCCACCCACCCCTCCTCGAGTGACCGCAACCTCGCCTCCCGCTCCTCCAGGTAGCGCTCGAATCCGGCCGGATCCTCCTTGTCGAGCGACTCGAGCCCCAGCACCCCGTGATCGAGGGCGTTGTTGAACAGTTCCGAGATGACCGTGAAGAGATCGGTGTAGTCGAAACGGTTGCCACTCAACTCCGAGAGCTGGCCGATGATCCCGGGGACCGGATCCACCTGGCGGAGCTTGTCGGCGTGGAAACGGAACTCCACCGACCACCTCACGTTCCCACCGGCCACGAGCACATCGTCCGGTACCAGTCCCATGCTCCCGTTCACCTCCGGGCCGCTGCGTTCCTCGCGCACCACCTCCCGGACCGGTATCGCCAGCAGACTGACGTCGTCCCGCTGCGTCTCCTCTCCGGCGAACCGGTCGATCGCCTCGCGGAGTTCCTCGAAAGGGGTCAGGCCGGGACGACCGCTGGCGAGGATCGACTCGACCCGTTCGGCGCCGAACATCTCGCCGGAGGGGGAGGCCAGTTCGGTGAGACCGTCGGTCATGAAATAGAGGATATCGTCCGGACCGAGGGTGACGCGCTCCATGGCGGTGGAGTCGACCTCCTCGAGGATACCGAGAGAGACGTGCCGGGAGAGGAATCGATGCGCCACCCGGCCGTTGCGCACCAGCAGGGGAGATGGCAGCCCCCCGTTCCACACCTCGACACTGGAGCCGTCGGCGGCGATCCGCGCCAGGCAGGCGGCACAGAACATCTCGGTGGGCATGGTGCGGTAGAACTTGCTGTTGATCTCTTGCAGGATGGCGGCCGGGGCGAAGCCCTTGCGGGTCATGGAGTCGAACACCTGGGCCACCGGCATGGCCCCGATCGCCGCATACAGGCCATGTCCGGTGAGGTCGGCCAGCAGGACGTGCTGATTGCCATCGGGACAGCGCGCAGCGAGGATCAGGTCCCCGCCGAGGGTGGAGGCCGGCCGTCGCAGGACACCACAGCTCTGCAGCACGTCGTTACGCGGCATGATGACCCGGGAGAAGAGCGACTCGGCCATCCTCTGGTCGCGCATGAGGATCTCGTTCTGCTGCGCCACCTGGCGGTTCAGATCCGAGAGCCGAAGCAGCGCATCCATCTTGGCACGCAGGATGGCGAAGCTGACCGGCTTGATGAGGAAGTCGTCCCCCCCCACCTCCAGGGAGCGGGCGAGATCCTCTTCGCAGGTGACGCCGGTCAGGAGGATCACCGGCACGAAGCGGTCCCCCGCCAGGGCCTTGATTCGCCGCGTCGCCTCGTAGCCGTCCAGGCGCGGCATCACCAGGTCCATGAGCACCACATCGAAGGTGTAGTGGGAAAAGAGCCGGACCGCCTCTTCGCCGTCGCTGCCGGTGGTCACCCGATGCCCCAGTCGACGCAACTGGGAGGCGATGATGAGAACGCTGGCCTGGTCGTCGTCCACCAGCAGGATATCGAGCTTTCCCTCCCTGGGCGACCGCCTCCTCATGCTCATTTCATCTCGAACAGCTTGTCGAAATTGGCGATCTCCAGGATCTTCTTCACCCCGTCGTCCATCCCCTCCAGCACCACCTGGGCCCGTTCGCCGCCGGCGTGCTTGCGCAGCAGCAGCAGCATGCCCAGGGCAGAGCTGTCCAGATAGCGGGTCGAGGCGAGATTGACCCGGAACCGGGCATCGGGTGGATCGTTGCGGTAGGCCTCCCGAAACGCCTTGTGCTCGGAGAAATCGAACCGTTCCCCGATGGAGATGGTGACCTCGCGCCGATCGGCGCTCCTGCGTACCTCGATGGACATCTCGCTCTCAACCTCCTCTCCGCGACCCGCTGTCGCGTCTTTGACAGGATGCGGGAAAGACCCATCCCCGGACCTTTCCGGCTCGGGAACGGAAGACACCGCCCCCTTCCCTCGCCGGAGAACGGTGATCCGTCTCTCCGCCGTCACCACCGGGCGGCCCGCGACTCAGATCAGAACAGCTCCACCTCGCCGGCCCCCATGTCTTCCTGGTGGACCACCTGACGGCTCTCCCCCTGCCACCGCTCCCGCAGTGTCTGCAACTCGCCCTGCATCCGCCGCGGGTCGTCGAGCGAACCGCCATCGAGAAGCATCCTCAGCTCCTGCAGGTGGTCGAGACCCACCATGGCCGCATCCAGCGCCTGCCGGCTGATATCCTCGAACTGAAGGGAACGGATCACCTCCGCGACCTCTTCCGAGATCCGGTCGCTGACGATGGAGACCTCGCCGATCTTCTTGGCCAGGAAGAGATTCATCTTCTCCACGCTGTCGATCGCCTGCGCCACCTTCTCCTTGGAGTCGACCACCACGCTGAGATCGCGCGAGGCCATCTGGTCGACGGTACGGTTCACATGGCCGATCGCCACCTTCGCATCGTTCACCCGCTGGCGGATCTGGGCATTGAAGGAGCTGGCGCGGGCCGAGAGCGCCCGTACCTCGTCCGCCACCACGGCGAAACCGCGCCCCACCTCTCCGGCACGGGCCGCCTCGATGGCGGCGTTGAGGGCCAGCAGGTTGGTCTGGTCGGCGAGGCTCTTGGAATCTTCCAGCAGGTCGAAGATCCCGTCCAGATGGGAGACCATGTCGTCGATGTGGTGCGCCGTCTCCACACTCTGTTCCGCCACGCTGGTGAGGATGGAGATGAACTCCTCCATCAGCTTGGAGGTCTCCCGTGCGAAATGCTGGATGTTGATTCCATTCTCCTCGGAGCCACCGGCACTCGTCTCGATGATCTCGCCGATCATCTCCTCCTGCTGCCGGGCGAGATCACTGAGCTGACGGAAGGAGACGGTGAGGGTCTCCACCGACTCTCCCACCAGGCCCCGAACCCGCTGCACCTCGGTGGAGGTGCGCTCGGTCTCGGCTCCCATCACGGCCGCCATTTCACCCATCAGAATGCCGGTACCGACCGGAGGAACGGGGGAGATCGACGCCACCTCCCCGTGCTCCTCGACGGCCGAAACGTGTTCGCCCGTTCCGGATCTCCAGAGTGCGCGAATCCCCCACAACCAGACACCCAGCAGCACGACGCCACCGATCCATTCCCGACCCGATGCCAGTCCGCTCCACTGGAACAGCACGACGGCGGGAATCAGATGGAGTGGCGTGATCAGAACCCTGAAACCCTTACCTGACATAGAGACATCCCGATGGTCTTTGACGGCAACATCCAGACCCTCCCCGCGAGGGGCTGGGGATCGAGCCGGGCCCGGTGACGACGCACCACCTCGCGGGTGATCCGCCGCCGCTCTTCCGGTCGGCTGGGATGGCGATCCCGCACCGTCACATGATCGCCGAATCACATCTGCTATTAACGTCCCCATCGTCGCAACCTTTAGCAGGCTGTTGAAAAACGCCGTTTTTCTGCAGCCTGTGCCGCGGTGCAGGGATGCACCGCCGTTTTCAATGACGCCAAGTCATTGAAAACGTGAGGAAGCCGGAAACCGCATTTCCGGCTTCCGGCGTCGAAAGAAGTCCAGGAGTTCCTTTCCCGGCCTCCTGTTGGCAGCGACCGTGGTTCCCCTGGTGCCGCCACCTGGCCCGGAACCGGCCGCTCAGCCCGCCTGGCGGTCTCCCGGGGCACGTCGGCCGACGGCCTCTTCGACGACCCCCTCCAGGGCCTCGAGCGTGGCCCGCCCGACCTGTTCGACCACCGCCACTCCCCGCTCGAGGCTGCGCCACGTCGCCATCCCGGCCCCCTCCTCAAGCGCGGACGACCGCCCGGCCAGCAGTGTGGCCCCCATGCTGGCGGCTCCCGACTTGATGGCATGGGCCAGACGGCGAAGCCCTTCCCGGTCGCGCTCCGCAACCCGCAGAGCCAGATCCGCGAGCTGCGTTCGAAGGGCATCCGAGAAGGTGCGGGAGAGCAACGGAAACTCGTCGCCCATGGTCTCTGCCAGGTGGCGCACGCGGGAGAGATCGTACAGCCCCTGCGAGGAGATCGTGCAATCTCCCGCCTCCGCGAGTTCCCCCCTCTCCTCCACCGGCAGCCAGCGGGCCAGCAGTTCGGAGAGTTCCCGCAGGGAGAAGGGCTTGGCCAGCACACCCACCATGCCGACGGCCTGGCACGCCCGGCGCTGTTCCCCGTTCACGTTCGCGGTGAGGGCCACCACCGGCGGTGTTCCCTCCGCTTCGAACCGCTGCTGGAGAAGACGGGTGGTCTCGACACCGTCCAGATGGGGCATGCAACAGTCCATCAGAATCAGGTCCACCGTTTCCCCCTCCAGCAGTGCCAGGGCCTCCCTTCCCCCCTCGGCCACCACCACGTCGACGCCGAGATGCTCGAGCATCGCCTCCGCGAGCCGGCGGTTGACGGGATTGTCGTCCACCACCATCACCTTCCCCCGCAGGCGAACCACCGGCTCCGGCATCCTCTCTTCCCCCACCGGCCTCTCCGCCTCCTCGAGGGGCAGCTCGATGCGGAAACAGGAACCCTCGCCGACCCGGCTGCGCACCGAGACCCTGCCTCCCATCAGCTCGACCAGGTGCTTGCAGATGGCGAGGCCGAGCCCCGTCCCGCCGTAGCGGCGGGTGGTGGAGGCATCCGCCTGGGTGAACTGATCGAAGAGCCGCTCCATCGCCTCCTCGGGGATGCCGATGCCGGTGTCCTCCACCTCGACCACCACTCCCCCCTCGGGGCGCGGAGAGAGCCGCATCACCACCGACCCCCGCTCCGTGAACTTGACGGCGTTGGAGAGCAGATTGAGGAGAACCTGGCGCAGGCGGACCGGGTCTCCGAGCCAGCCGGCCGGAAGCAGGGGATCGTATTCCAGCCGCAGATCGAGGCGGGAGCCGGCGGCCTGCGGTGCCAGCAACTGGAGCAGTTCGCCACACAGCC
>JALTLT010000263.1 GCA_027001815.1 Gammaproteobacteria bacterium
CTGGCTGGGGTGGGCGGGCACCTACCTCTCCGCCGCCATCAGCAGGAAGAGGCCGGCGGCGGAGAGGTAGGTGCCCGCCCACCCCAGCCAGTCGCTGAGGATCAGCACGAAACCGGCCAGCAGCATCCCCACCCGGTACATGCCGATGCGGATGCCGTTGGCCAGCCCCAGCTCCCGCTTCTCCAGCAGTTCGATGGTGTAGCCGTCGATGGCGATGTCGTTGGTGGCGGAGAGCAGGGTGAAGGCGCCCACCGCGAACCACGCCCACGGTCCGAACTCCCCCAGCACCGCGAAGGCGAGCAGCACCATGCCCATGGCCAGGTCGACCGAGACCATCCAGCGGCGGTGGTGGCGGTAGTGGTCCACTGCCGGTGCCCAGAGGAACTTGAGGGTCCAGGCGAGCCCGAGCAGGCTCATGAAGCCGATCTCCCACAGCTCCACCCCCTGCTGGCGGAAATGGACCGGGAAGATGTCGTAGAAGAAACCGAGGGGGAACCCCTCGGAGAGATAGAGGAGCCCCACCCAGAACATCTTGCTGCGCAGCAGCGCGGGCCGGGATCGGGTCACGGCGGATTCTCGCAGGGGCCGGGTCGCCATCGATTCGGACTCACCAGCGACTGAAGGGGTGGTCCACCAGACAGACGTTGTAGTAGCGGGGATCGTCGGTCACCTCCCTGCCCAGCCAGGGAGGGCGTTCGAAGGGCTCGTCGGCCCGGGAGAGTTCGATCTCCGCCACGACCAGCCCCGCGTTCTCCCCCTCGAACAGATCGATCTCCCAGAGGTGGCCGCCGACCCGCACCCGGTAGCGGGTCTTCTCGATCAACGGCCGGCGGCAGAGACGCTCCAGCATCTCCTCCGCCTCGTCGAGGGGCAGGGGATACTCGTACTCGCGCCGCTCCATGCCGAGGGTGTGGCTCTTGATGTTGAGGAAGGCGCGCCCGCCGCCGATCCGCACCCGCACCGAGGCGGGACCGACCCCCGTCTCGGTGAGATAGCCCTGGCGGTAGCGGGTGCCGCCGTCCGCCGCGGCGCGCCACCCGTCGTCGGCCACCAGGAACTTGCGTTCGATCTCGATGGCCACGGCGGGCGGGCTCAGCCGAAGGGGTGGCGCAGGACGATGGTGTCGGCGCGATCGGGTCCGGTGGAGATGATGTCGATGGGGGTACCGACGATCTCCTCGATGCGCTTGAGATAGGCCTTGGCGTTGGCCGGGAGCCGGTCGTACTCCCGCACTCCGATGGTGCTCTCCTTCCAGCCGGGGAGATCCTCGTAGACCGGTTCGCAGCTCTCCAGGGCGTCGGCGCCCACCGGCGGCAGCTCGTAGGTCTGGTCGCCACTGCGATAGCCGACGCAGAGGCGGATGGTGTCGAGGCCGTCGAGCACGTCCAGCTTGGTGATGCAGAGGCCGGAGAGGCTGTTGATCTGTACCGCGCGGCGCAGGGAGACGGCATCGAACCATCCGCAGCGGCGCGGCCGCCCGGTGGTGGCGCCGAACTCGTTGCCCTGACGCGCCAGATGCTCGCCCATCTCGTCGAACAACTCGGTGGGGAAGGGTCCGGCGCCGACGCGGGTGGTGTAGGCCTTGCAGATGCCGAGGATGTAGTCCAGGTAGCGGGGCCCCAGCCCGCTGCCGCTGGCGGCGCCGCCGGCGGTGGTGGTGGAGGAGGTGACGAAGGGATAAGTGCCGTGATCGATGTCCAGCAGCGTCCCCTGCGCCCCCTCCAGCAACACGTTGTGGCCCTCGGCGAGCAGGGCGTGGAGCAGGGCCGGCACGTCGGCGATCATCGGCGTGATCAGCTCGGCCATCGCCAGCGCCCCCTCCAGCACCTCCTGGAAATCGAGGGTGTCGGCCTTGAAGTAGTGTTTGAGGGCGAAGTTGTGGTAGTCGAGCACCTCCCCCAGCTTGGCGGCGAAGCGCTCCCGGTGGAGCAGGTCACCCACCCGCAGGCCGCGGCGGGAGACCTTGTCCTCGTAGGCGGGGCCGATGCCGCGACCGGTCGTGCCGATCTTCTTCTTGCCGCGCGCCTTCTCGCGGGCGTGGTCGAGGGCCACGTGGTAGGGGAGGATCAGCGGGCACGCCTCGGAGATGCGCAGCCGCTCGCGGACCGGCACCCCCTGCGCCTCCAGCATGGTCACCTCCTCCATCAGCGCCTCCGGCGAGAGCACCACGCCGTTGCCGATCAGGCACTGCACACCCTCCCGCAGGATCCCCGAGGGAATCAGATGGAGGACGGTCTTCTGGCCGTCGATCACCAGGGTGTGACCTGCGTTGTGACCGCCCTGGAAACGGCTCACTGCCGCCGCCCGGTCGGTGAGCAGGTCCACCACCTTGCCCTTGCCCTCGTCCCCCCAGTGGGTCCCGATCACGACTACGCTCTTGCCCATGCTCTTCTTCCAGATCGATGATTGAATCTCTGTATCACGCCAGGCCGAAGCCCCGGCGTGTCACTCCCCCTCGGCGACCGGCTCCACCTTCCAGCCGTCCGCCGATCGTACCAGCCGCCGGTCGCAACCGAGCTGCCGGGCATGATTGTCGAGCCCCGGCAGGGCGCGGATCACCCGCTCGCCGGCGGCCCGCAGCGAGGCGATCGTCGCCTCCAGGGCGGAATCGTTCTCCGCCGGGGCGAGAATGCCCCCCGGATTCCCGGACTCCTCTCCCTCCGCCAGCAGCAGCAGCGCCTTGAGATCGGCGCTGAATCCGGTGGCGGGTCGGGCGCGGCCGAAGACCCGCCCGATGGGGTCGTACCTCCCCCCGCGCGCCAGCTCGCGGCCATAGCCGGGGGTGAAGGCGGCAAACACCAGGCCGGTCTGGTAGTTGTATCCGCGCAGCTCGGCAAGATCGAAGTGGAGCGGCAGATGCGGATGGCGCCGCCCCATCTCGCGGGCCACCGTCTCGAGCTGACCGAGCGCATCCAGCACGCCGTCCGGCGCACCGGCGAGCCGCTCCCGCGCCTCCCCCAGCACCTCGGGACCGCCGTTGAGTTCCGCCAGGGCGGCCAGCCAGCCGCTCTCGCGGTCCGCCAGCCTCGCCTCGGCCAGAATCCCCTCGATCTCCGGCCTCGCCTTGCGCTGCAGGGCGTCGAACAGGGCCGCCTCGCACCGCCCCTCGAGGCCGGCGTGGCGGGCCAGCCGCCGGTAGATCGCCACGTGGCCCAGATCCACGTGGACCGTTTGCACGCCGGTGATGTGCAGGGTCTCGAGCATCAGCTCCAGCACCTCCAGGTCGCTCTCGATGCCGGCGTGGCCATAGAGCTCGGCACCCACCTGCAGCGGCGCCCGGGAACCACCCAGCTCACCTGCGGAGGCGCGCAGCACCGTCCCCAGGTAGCAGAGCCGCACCGGGACATCGCGATCCAGGCGATGGGCTTCGATACGTGCCGCCTGCGGGGTGATGTCGGCACGAATGCCCATCATGCGGCCGGAGAGGGGGTCCATCAGCTTGAAGGTCTGTGCCTCGAGATCCTTGCCGGTGCCGGTCAGCAGCGACTCCAGGAACTCGACGAAGGGGGTGAGGATCAACTCGTAACCCCAGCTCCGGTAACAGTCGAGGATCCGGCGGCGGAGCTGCTCCAGCCGGTCGGCGGCCGGGGGCAGGACCTCGTCGATGCCCTCCGGCAGCATCCACCGTGCCTCGTCTTGGAATCTCTTGTCACTCATGCTCTCGTCACTTCAGCGCACGATCCAGGTGAGCAGCGCACCCACCAGCATGCTGCCCAACCCCACCATGCGGATGGTCCGGTCGTCCATGCGCGCCAGCTCCAGCATGGTGCGACGCCAGGTGCCCGGACTGACGAAGGGGAGGATCCCCTCCAGAACCAGCATCAGGGCGAGCGCGGTGAGCAGATCCTGTCCCATCGTCTCCTCTCCGTTCGCGGAGCTCCGATCGGGATAGGGGCGGTCAGCATAGCTGACCGAGCCCCTCCCACACCACCCGGCATGCGGTTCCGCACCGGGCGGTTCGGGAAGTTGAGGTCATGAGAGCCGGGGCACACCCAGCCGGTCGAAGA
>JALTLT010000264.1 GCA_027001815.1 Gammaproteobacteria bacterium
GAACAGCGCCGAATGGATCCTGGTGGATCTGGGTGACGTGGTGGTCCACGTGATGCTGCCGGAGGTGCGTGACTTCTACCAACTGGAGAAACTCTGGACGGTGGACGACACACCCGCCGGAGGGTGATCCCGTGCGCATCCACCTGATCGCCGCCGGTACCCGCATGCCCCCGTGGGTGGAGGCGGGGTTCGACGAGTATGCCCGGCGCATGCCCCCCGAGCTCTCCCTCCGGCTGGTGGAGGTCCCCCTGGGCAGGCGCGGCAAGGGGGCGGACCTGGACCGGCTGCGGGAGAAGGAGGGCCGGAAGATGCTGGCAGCGGTACCTCGCGACGCCCGCATCGTCGCCCTCGAGGTGAAGGGCGCCGCCTGGGACACCCCCACCCTCGCCCGCCATCTGCAGAGCTGGATGGCGGAGGGACGCGACCTCGCCCTGCTGGTGGGTGGTCCCGAAGGGCTCCCCGATGCCTGCCGCGCCGCCGCCCACGGCCAGTGGTCCCTCTCGCCGCTCACCCTGCCCCATCCCCTGGTGCGTGTGGTGCTGGCCGAACAGATCTATCGCGCCTGGAGTATACTGGCGGGACACCCCTACCACCGCTGAACATGGAATCCCCGGCCGACGCACCCCAGATCCTGCTCGCCTCCGCCTCCCCGCGCCGGCGGGAGCTGCTCGACCAGATCGGCATCCGCTGGCGGCAGGTGACCGTCCAGGTGGACGAGACACCGGCAGAAGGCGAGTCTCCGGAGACCTACGTGAGGCGCCTGGCACTCGCCAAGGCCCGGGCCGGCAGTAGCGCCGGCGGCCGGGGTGCCCCTCCCGCCCTGGGAGCCGACACGGCGGTAGTGGTGGAGGGGCGGATCCTCGGCAAGCCGCGCGACCGTGAGGAGGCATTGGCGATGCTGGCCCTCCTCTCCGGCCGCACCCACCGGGTGATGAGCGCCGTGGCATTGGTGCAGGGGAGTCACGAAGCGTGCCGGCTCAACGTCTCCGAGGTCACCTTCCGCCCCCTCACCGGGGAGGAGCGGCAGGCCTACTGGGAGAGCGGCGAGCCGGCCGACAAGGCGGGCGCCTACGCGGTACAGGGGCTGGGGGCGCTCTTCATCCGCGAGCTGCGCGGCAGCTATTCCGGGGTGATGGGGCTGCCGCTGTACGAGACCGCGGAACTGTTGACGCAATTCGGCATCCGAGTCCTATGACGGGCTGTTGAAAGACCCCGCTTTTCTGCAGCCCGGATGCGATACAGGGAGGTATCGCCATTTTCCATTCCCGGATCGTGAAAGCCCACGGATGGGCTTTATTGACATCCTGATAAGATATGGGGAGACGCCGGCCACCACTGTCCGGCCGATGGCCCCTGTCCCCCGAAAGAGGCCCATGAGCGAAGAGATTCTCATCAACGTCACCCCCCGCGAGACCCGCGTCGCCAGCGTCGAGAACGGTGTCCTCCAGGAACTCTATATCGAACGCACCCACAAACGGGGGCTGGTGGGCAACATCTACAAGGGCAGGGTGTGCCGGGTACTGCCGGGCATGCAGGCCGCCTTCATCGACATCGGGCTGGAGCGGGCCGCCTTCCTCCACGCCTCCGACATCGCCCAGCCCAACGTCGGCAACGGTCAGCGGGAAACTGCCATCGAGAACCTGCTCAACGAGGGGCAGGAGCTGCTGGTGCAGGTGGTCAAGGATCCCCTGGGCAGCAAGGGGGCACGGCTCACAACCCACCTCACCATCCCCTCCCGCTACCTGGTCTTCCTGCCAGGCGAGCGCACCGCCGGCGTCTCCACCAAGATCGAGCGGGAGGAGGAGCGGCAGCGGCTGAAGGAGATCATCCAGGGCTTCGCCGAGCGGCGCAGCGAGGGGGGCTTCATCGTCCGTACCGCCGCGGAGGGCTCCGATCCCGCCGAACTGGAGGCGGATCAGATCTTCCTCGACCGGCTGTGGGAGTCGATCCGGGCCCGCATCGAGAAGGCCCCGGCCGGCTCCATCATCTACGAGGACCTGCCGCTGGCCCTGCGCACCCTGCGCGATCTGGTCTCCGACACCGTCGAGAAGGTGCGGGTCGACTCCCGGGAGACCTACCTGAAGCTGGTGGAGTTCGCCGACCAGTTCGTCCCGTGGATGGCCTCCCAGCTCGAGTACTACCCGGGGGAGCGCCCGATCTTCGATCTCTACGGAGTGGAGGACGAGATCCAGAAGGCCCTGGAGCGCAAGGTGCAACTCAAGTCGGGCGGCTACCTGATCATCGACCAGACCGAGGCGATGACCACCATCGACGTCAACACCGGTGCCTACGTGGGTCACCGCACCCTCGAGGAGACCATCTTCAAGACCAACCTGGAGGCGGCGCAGACCATCGCCCGTCAGCTCCGACTGCGCAACCTGGGCGGCATCATCATCATCGACTTCATCGACATGGGCACGGAGGAGCACAAGCGCCAGGTGCTGCGCGCCCTCGAGAAGAGCCTCGCCCGCGACCACGCCCGCTGCCACATCACCGAGGTCTCCTCCCTCGGTCTGGTGGAGATGACCCGCAAGCGCACCCGTGAGAGCCTCGAGCACATCCTCTGCGAGGTCTGCCCCACCTGCCAGGGACGCGGCTCGCTCAAGACCGCCGAGACGGTCTGCTACGAGATCTTCCGCGAGATCATCCGCGAGGCGCGCCAGTACGAGGCGAAGGAGCTGCTGGTGCTCGCCTCCCAGGAGGTGGTGGACCTGCTGCTGGACGAGGAGTCGGCGAGCCTGGCCGAACTCGAGTCGTTCATCAAGCGCCCCATCCGTTTCCAGGTGGAGGCGATGTATACCCAGGAACAGTTCGACGTGGTCCCTCTCTGAGGGTTGCCGTCCCCCCTGCCGTGGCCCTGCATCACCGCATCCTCCGACTCTCCTGGATCCTCTTCGCCCTGCTGGTGATCTCGGCGGCGGTGGTGGTGGCGGCGGGCCGCATGGCCTCTCCCTGGCTGGAGGCGCAGCGTCCCCGGCTCACCGCCCTGCTGGCCGAGGCGGCGGGCCGGCCGGTGAACGTGGAGGCGTTGCGCATCTCCTGGCGCGGACTCACCCCCCGGGTGCGACTGGAGGGGGTGACCCTGCACGACCGGCACGCCCGCCCGTGGCTGCACGCGGAGAGTGTGGAACTCGCCATCTCCCTGCCGGCCAGTCTGCGCAGCCGCACGCCGGAGATCACCTCTCTCGCCATCCACGGAATCCATCTCCCGCTGGTGCGACTGGCGAGCGGCCGGATCACCCTGCGCGGACTCGAAGAGCAGCCCCCCGACCCCGAACTGCTCCGCCATCTCCTCGGCTGGTTGCAGGATCGCCGCCATGTGGTCATCCGGGAGGCGGAGATCACCCTCGACGACAGGACCGGAAGGATTCCGCCCCAGCGCCTCAGCGAGGTGTCGCTGCAGCTTCAGCGCCACGGCAGGGGGAGCCGGCTATGGGGCCGTTTCCGGCTGGCGGGAGTCGCCGACCCCTGCCGGCTGGTGGGCGAACTCCCTTCCGGCCTGCGGGGAGACCCTGCCACTCTCCCCTGGCGGCTCCACTTCAGCGGCCCGCTGCCCCTCTCCCCGGTACTGGCCGGAAGCGGGCTGTCACTCACCGTGGAGGGCGACGGGCCGGACGGGGTGCTCTGGGCGGAGGGAGAGGGCGCCCATCTGCAGACCCTCCAGGGGAGGCTCGACGGACGACGCCTGGAAGTGGCGGGAGTGCGTGACGAGCGCCCCTGGCGCCTGAGGCTTCCCACCCCCCTCGATGCCGCCTTCCACTGGCGGCGGGAGGCGGAAGGATGGGCGCTCGATCTCCGGCGCCCCTTCTCCACCTCCAGCGGCGCCCCCCTCGATCTCTCCGTGCGCAGTCGTTCAACGGCAGAGGGGAACCTCTACCGCATCGCCACCACCCACCTGCGGCTGGAGGAGTGGCTGCCGGTGCTGCTGCCCCTCCTGCCCGAAGAGGAACAGCGGACACTCGGCGAGGCCCGCCCCCGCGGGATCCTGCAGCGGCTGGTGGCGGAGGTGAGCATCCCCGCTGCCGAGGGGCCCCTCAACTACCGTCTGCAGGGCACCGCGAAACACCTCTCGATTCGTCACCAGGGCAACTGGCCCGGTGTGCGCAACGTCTCCGCACGATTCGATTTCGATCCACAGGGGGGCCGCGCCCGGGTCGCAGGGCGCCAGGCCCTGCTGGACATGCCGAAGCTCTTTCCCACGCCCCTCGTTCTCACCGAAATGGAGGGCGACCTCCGCTGGGAACGGCGGGATGGGAGTCTGCGCCTCGAGGCGCGGGAGGTCACCCTGCACAACGCCGATCTCTCCGCCACTGCCCGCATGACCCTGGAGCTGCACCCGGGCCTGCCCCCGTTCCTCGATCTCCAGACCCATTTCCTCGAGGGGCGGGTCGCTTCCGCCTGGCGCTACCTGCCGCGGGGGATCATGCCGGAGACGGTCCTCGGCTGGCTCGACCGCGCCCTGGTGGACGGGACCATCACCGAGGGCGCCTTCCTCTATTTCGGACCGGCGCGGAAGGGGGCGCTGCGCGAGGGCAAGGCGGTTCTCGAGGCGCTCTTCGACACGGAAGGGCTGATTCTCGACTACGCCCCCCAGTGGCCGCGGCTGGAGGAGGGGGTGGCGCGGGTCCAGTTCCGCCAGCACGGAATGGCCATCCAGGCGGTGGCGGGGCGTATCTTCGACGTGGCGGTGGAGAAGGCCGACATCGCCATCACGCAACTGGGCAGGCGCGCCACCCTGAAGGTACGTGGTGACCTCCAGGGCCCACTCGACTCCATGCTCCGCTATCTGCGCGCCATCCCCCCCACCGCCCCCTGGCGGGAGCCGGTCCTCGATCGTCTGGAGGTGAGCGGGGTGGCCGGCCTCACCCTCGACCTCACCATTCCTCTCTACCGGGGAGGTCCCCGCGCCCGGGTGGCCGGCACCGTGACTCCGCAGGGGGCGAGACTCCTGCTGCCCCGGGACGAGGTGCGGATCACGGACCTGCGGGGAGAGATCTCCTTTCTCCAGGACGGACGCGGGCTCGCCTTCCCGGAGGAGCGACTGAAAGGGAACCTGCAGGGAGAACCGGCCATCTTCACCCTCTCCACGAGGGAGACCCCGGAGGGGTTGCTGACCCGCATCTCGGCCGAGACACACAACTCCCTGCAGGCGCTCGCGGGACGCCCCCTGCCCCTCTTCGAGGGGGTCCTGGAGGGCCGTTCCCGCTGGGAGGTGGAACTCGCCGTCGCCACCGGCGGCCAGAAACGCACGCCACTGCTGCGGCTCACCACAGACCTGATCGGCACCCGCGTATCGCTCCCCGACCTGCTACACAAACCCGCCGTCTCCCCCCGCCCTCTGATGGTCATCCTTCCCCTGGAGGGGGAACCGGCCGCCCAGGAGATCCGCTTCCGCTACGGCGAACGGGCGCAAGGCATCCTCTTCCTCGCCGCGGACACCGCGAAGGCGGGTGGCGTCCCCCTCTGGGGCCACATCCATTTCGGTCCCGGGGAGGCCCGGCGGCGGGAGGAGCGCAACCTCTACATCGACGGCCGGCTCGACCGCTTCACCCTCTCCGAGTGGCTCGCCCTGCGCGACCAGATCGGCAGGCGTACCGCGGGGGTATGGAGTCCCGACTCCCTGGGTGGCGCCCATCTGGAGGTCGCTCAACTGCTGCTCCTCGGCCACCTCCTGCACGAGGCCCGCTTCCGCTTCTATCCCCGCGAGGACGGCGAGGGGTGGAACATCGAACTCTCGGGCGAGGAACTGGAAGAGGGGGTGGTGCACATCCCCAGGACCCCCTCCGAAGAGCACCCCGTCAGTTTCACCTTCCGACGCATCGAACTGACCGAACCGATCACGGCGGAGGGAGAGCGACCGACCACCGATCCACGCCACATCCCCCCCCTGCACGTCGAAGGGGAGCACTTCCTCTTCGAAGGGGTCGATCTGGGTCACCTGCTGGTGGAGGCCCGACCGGTCGCCAACGGCCTGCAGATCACCCGTGGCCTCCTCCGCTCGCCCCTGCTCGCCATCGAGGCGGACGGAAGCTGGCTGATGGACGAGGGTCACGCCGTCTCCCGTTTCCGTATCCGGGTCACGAGCGACGACGTCGGTCGCCTGGCCGCCGCCATGAACTACAGGGACGTGATCCGGGAGGGACACCTGCAGATGTCCATCGACGCCTGGTGGGCGGGCCCCCCTGGCGGCTTCGCCTGGTCGCGCCTCCACGGCAAGGCCCGCATCACCATTCGTGATGGCCAGCTCCTCGAGGTGAAACCGGGGGGTGGGCGGATCTTCGGCCTGCTCAGTTTCCACGCCCTGCCCCGGCGGCTGGCCCTCGACTTCGCCGACATCTTCGGCAAGGGCTTCCACTTCGACAAGATCCACGGCAGCTTCCTGGTCTCCGACGGCGACGCCTTCACCAACGACCTGCGTCTGGAATCCACCGCAGCGGTGGTGGAGATCTCGGGGCGCACCGGTCTGGCCACCCGCGACTACGATCAGCGGGTGGTGGTCACCGCCCGCCTCTCCTCCGCCATCCCTCTGGTTGGCGGACTGGCGGGAGGACCCTCGGTGGCGGTCGGTCTATGGCTGGCGGAGAAGGTGATCGGCCCCTCCATCAACAAGGCGACCCAGGTGGAATACACCATCACCGGTCCGTGGGACGCACCGGTGGTCGAACGCCTCGATCCCACACCCGCCCCCGATCAGGAATTCTGGAACGACGAGGAGCCGCTCTATCCCCAGGGAGGGGGCACCCAGACCCCCTCCAGGTGACCGGGAGGGGGGAGGGATATGGTATGCTCCTCCCCATGAAATGGCTGTTCCCGCTGCTGCTGATACTGGCATTCGAAGCCCACGCGGCGCTCCGCTGGGAGCTGCCGGCCGAGGCGTGGAACCGGCCGCGAGGTGGAGAGATGGTCACCCACCTGGCGGCGGTGCGTCAGGCGGTCGAGCGCTGGATGGAACGACCGGGGGCGCGCCTGCTGATCCGGCACCCCGGGGGCGAGGAGGGCCAGTTGTGGGCCGAAGAGCTGCGCGACTGGCTGGTAGCCCTGGGGGTCCCCGGCAACCGGCTGGAGCTGCAGGCCGGCCTGGCGGAGGCGGACCGCATGGTCCTTTCGCTGGAGGCGCCACCGGCGCAACGGACACCAACCCCATCATCGAGAGAGGCGACAACGATCCAATGACCAGGGTAGCCGCGGTGCAGATGGCCTCCGGGCCCAAGGTATCGGCCAACCTTCTGGAGGCGGAGCGGCTCATCACCGAGGCGCGCGGCAAGGGCGCCGAACTGGTGGTGCTGCCGGAGAACTTCGCCCTCATGGGCATGAGCGAGGCGGACAAGCTGGATGTCCGGGAGCGCCCCGGCGAGGGGGAGCTGCAGGAGTTTCTCTCCCGCCAGGCCTCCCGCCACGGCATCTGGCTGGTGGGGGGCACCATCCCCCTGGAGGCCGCGGACGCCCGGAAGGTGCGTGCCGCCTGCCTGCTGTTCGACGACCGTGGCGAACAGATCGCCCGCTACGACAAGATCCACCTGTTCGACGTCAATCTTCCCGAGAGCGGCGAGAACTATACCGAGTCGGAGACCATCGAGCCGGGTGACCGGGTGGTGGTGGTCGACTCCCCCTTCGGCCGCCTCGGCCTCTCGGTCTGTTACGACCTGCGCTTCCCCGAACTCTTCCGCGCCATGCTCGACGAGGGGATGGAGCTGGTGGCGGTCCCCTCCGCCTTCACCGCCATCACCGGCCGGGCCCACTGGGAGACCCTGGTCCGTGCCCGCGCCATCGAAAACCTCAGTTACGTGATCGCCGCCGCCCAGGGGGGCTACCACGCCAGCGGACGTCACACCTGGGGGGGATCGATGATCGTCGAGCCCTGGGGGATGGTACTCGACCGGCGCGACGCCGGCGCCGGCGTGGTGGTGGCCGATCTCGACCGGGAGCGGTTGCAGCAGACACGGCGCAACTTCCCCGCCATCGAGCACCGCCACCTCCACTGTCGTTGACCCCTTTTCCCAAGGTACCCCATGAGCAGCGAGAGCATCGCCATCGCCAAGTCACGCATCCTCGATCCGGCCGGTCTGGTGGAGGATGACCTGTTCCGCATCCTCGGCGCGGCGCTCGGCGGCGCGGTGGATGACGCCGACATCTACTTCCAGCAGAACCGGCACGAATCCTGGATCCTCGAGGACGGCATCGTCAAGGATGGCACCCACGGCATCGACCAGGGGGCGGGCATCCGTGCCATCGCCGGAGAGAAGACCGGTTTCGCCTATTCCGACGAGGTGCTCCTGCCCGCCCTGACCCAGGCCGCCGACGCCGCCCGCGCCATCGCCCGCAGCGAGGGAGGGCGACTGCCGGGGCCGATCACGCTCGGTGCCGGCCGCAGCCTCTACACCCCTCTCGACCCGCTGGGCAGCCTCGACGAGGCGCGAAAGCTGGAGCTGCTGCACGCGGTGGACCGGGAGGCGCGACGCCAGGATCCGCGCGTCACCCAGGTGATCGCCAGCCTCGCCGCCAGTCACGACGTGATCCTGGTGGCCCGTGCCGACGGCACCCTCGCCGCCGACGTCCGCCCCCTGGTGCGGCTCAACGTGAGCGTGGTGGTGGAGAAGAAGGGACGACGGGAACAGGGCTCCTCCGGAGGCGGCGGCCGCTTCGGCTACGACTGGTTCCTCGAACAGGAGCGGGGCCTCGAATTCGCCCGCGAGGCGGTTCGCCAGGCACTGGTCAACCTGGAGGCGCAGGAGGCGCCGGCCGGTACCATGACCGTGGTGCTCGGCCCCGGCTGGCCGGGGGTCCTGCTCCACGAGGCGGTCGGTCACGGGCTGGAGGGAGACTTCAATCGCAAGGGGACCTCCGCCTTCAGCGGACGGATCGGTGAGCGGGTCGCCTCGGAACTCTGCACGGTGGTGGACGACGGCACCCTGCCGGGGCGTCGCGGATCGCTCAATATCGACGACGAGGGCACCCCCACCGGCTGCACCACCCTGATCGAGAAGGGGGTTCTCAAGGGCTACATGCAGGATCGCCTGAACGCCCGCCTGATGGGCACCGCCTCCACCGGCAACGGCCGACGGGAATCCTTCGCCCATCTGCCCATGCCGCGCATGACCAACACCTACATGCTGCCCGGCGAGCATCCACCGGAGGAGATCATCGCCTCGGTGGAGAGGGGCCTCTACGCCGTCAACTTCGGCGGTGGACAGGTGGACATCACCTCCGGGAAGTTCGTCTTCTCCGCCAGCGAGGCCTATCTCATCGAGAAGGGGCGGATCACCCGACCGGTGAAGGGGGCCACCCTGATCGGAAACGGTCCCGAGGTTCTGACCCGCGTCACCATGGTGGGTGACGACCTGCGGCTGGATCGCGGCGTGGGGGTGTGCGGCAAGGAGGGACAGAGTGTGCCGGTTGGCGTGGGTCAGCCCACCCTGCGCGTGGAGGAGCTCACCGTCGGTGGCACCCGCTCCTGACAGGCCGTTGAAGGAGGGTCTCCTTCGTCATCCCGCGAAGGGCGCAGCGACGCGGATCGTCTCACCCCAGGTCCGGCAGCTCCCGCAACAGGCGGAAGAGGGCCCGCGCCGCCTTCGGCGCCCCCCCGCGGAGCCGCTCGGCGCGAGCCTGACGGATCAACGCACGAAGGCGCTGGCGATCGGCACCGGGAGAGAGCCGCAACAGCTCCTCGAGCGCCGCGTCCCCCTCCTCCAGCAGCCGGTCGCGCCACCGTTCCAGACGATGGAAGCGGGCGCTCTCCTCCGCCCCCTGGCGTTCGAAGGCCTCCAGCGCCGCACGGATCGGTGCTGTATCGATGGTACGCATCAGCTTGCCGATATACTGCAACTGGCGCCGACGGCCACCCCGTTGACGAATGCGTGCCGCCAGTTCCACCGCCTCGCGCAAGCTGTCCGGCATCGGCACACCGGCACGCCGTGCCGGCGACAGCGCCACCAGCGCCTCGCCCAGCCGCTGCAGTTCGGCCGCCTCGCGCTTGAGCTGGCTCTTGCTGGGCGGCAGCGTACCTCTCTCCTCATCCACCATGGGTCTGTCCATTCGTCGGCAACCGCCCCATTGTACCAACCCGGAGATCGAACATGACACACGCCATGGCCACCCATCCCGACACCGCCCCGCTGCCGGAACAGGCGACCCTGGACGACCTGGTCGCCCAGGTGCTCGAGGAGGCGAAACGCCAGGGCGCCCAGGCCGCCGAGGCGGGGGTCAGCTTCGATACCGGCCTGGCGGTCACCGTCCGGCTCGGCGAGGTGGAGACCCTGGAGTTCAACCGCGACCGGAGTCTCGGCGTGACGGTGTACGTGAACGGCAGCAAGGGCTCGGCCAGTACCGCCGACTGGAGCCGGGAGGCGGTGGCCGAGACGGTACGCGCCGCCTGCAACATCGCCCGCCACACCGCCCCTGACCCGGCGGCGGGGCTCGCGCCGGCGGAACTGATGGCACGCGAGATCCCCGATCTCGATCTCTACCACCCCTGGCCGCTGAGCCCCGAAGAGGCGATCACCCTCGCCCGCCGCTGCGAGACCGTGGCCCGCGACCACGACCGGAGAATCGTCAACTCGGAGGGCGCCTCGGTCTACAGCCACCAGGGGCTGAACGCCTACGGCAACAGCCACGGCTTCTGCGGCGGCTACCGGACCACCCGACACTCCATCAGTTGCTCGGTGATCGGGGAAGAGGGGGGAAGGATGCAGCGGGACTACTGGTACACCGTGGACCGCAGCCCCACCCTTCTCGACACTCCGGAGGCCGTCGGCGAGGAGGCGGCGCGACGCACCGTTCGCCGACTCGGTGGCCGTCGCCTCGCCACCTGCCAGGCGCCGGTGCTCTTCAGCCGCGAGATGGCCGCCGGTCTCTTCAGCCACTTCCTGGCCGCCATCCGCGGTGGGCGCATCCACCGCCACACCAGTTTCCTCGCCGACCGCCTGGGTGCACGCATCTTCCCCGAGTGGCTCGACCTCCACGAGCGCCCGCACCTGCGGGGAGCACTCGGCAGCGCCCCCTTCGACAACGAGGGCGTGGCGACCCGCGATCGCACGCTGGTGCGCGCCGGCCGCCTGGAGGGCTACGTTCTCAACCATTACAGCGCCCGCCGTCTCGGCATGGTGACCACGGGCAACGCGGGCGGTGTCCACAACCTGGTGGTGCCGGCCGGGGATCGCGATCTGGAGGGGCTGATGCGCCAGATGGATCGCGGCCTGCTGGTGACCGAACTGATGGGCCAGGGGATCAACTACGTGACCGGCGACTACTCCCGCGGAGCCGCCGGCTTCTGGGTGGAACAGGGCGAGATCGCCTACCCGGTAGAGGAGATCACCATCGCCGGCACGCTTCAGGAGATGTTCGCCGGTGTCGTCGCCATCGGCTCCGATGTGGAACGCCGGGGCTCCATCTTCACCGGTTCACTGCTGCTGGAGCGGATGACCATCGCCGGCGAGTGACCACGCCCCACCCTCCGCATAAGGGTAATTCCTGATACCAGGCTGCCCGGCCTCTTCAAGTATCATGCCCTGATTCCCCATACGGGATACCGTAATGGGGCCCAGGAGCCTGTTCGGGGAAGGGTGGAGCGTGCACGACGCCACGATGCGATCCGGGTGGTCGCCCGGGGCGGATCATCGAATGCGACCGCAGCGGCGCCTTCACCACACTCCCGAACCGTCAGGAGAGGGGCAGACGCTGTTCAAGACAGGGATCCGGTCTGCCGATATGAAGTCCGACCGGGACCAAGCCGCAACCCCGGAGAGACGAGGGAGGGAAGGGAACCCCGCGGGCGGGACCGACGCCACGGCGCACCCAGAGCCACGTCGCCAGCACCCGTCACACGACAACATCAACATTCCAAGCGGTCACCGAGAAGAAGGTTGGAGGATCGGTAGATGTCCTGTTCCCATGTCACTGGATGCGAACTGTTCGTCCAGTTCGCCATGAACCCCGCCCTGGAAGTCTGGAAAGAGCACTACTGCGAGGGAGAGCACGGCCGTTGCGCACGCTACCAGCTCTCCAATTCCGGCCAGCCGGTACCGCTCACGCTGCTGCCGAACGGCAAGCAGATCACCGTGGTCCGCTCGGAAACCGAGCTGGGCGCCACCGCCCTGTTCAATTCCATCATCAAGCAACGGGTGCGTATGGTCCGCTCCCTGATCCGGGCCGGCGTCAACGTCAATACCCGCAACATCGATGGCACCACGCCACTGATGGCCGCTGCGGAGGCCGGCAACGTGGAGATCGTCAGCATGCTGCTGGAGAGCGGCGCCGACCCTACCCTCACCAACATGCATGGCGAATCCGCCATGGATGTCGCCCTGCAGCACGACAATGAGGAGATCGCCGCCCTCCTGGCGGGCGGAAGCACCGCCGGCAAGGTGGCCTGAGCGGCAGTCCGCATCTCCCCTTCGTCACCGTTTTCTTCGCGTCAACAACAAGAGGTCGTTATGGAAGAGTATCTTCCCTGGTGGTTGAGTGCGGGGGCACTCAGCGCCATCACAGTGGGATTCTGGCTGGTACTGAAGCGCCCCCTCGGGGTCTCCGGCAGTTGGGCGAGGGTGGTGATGTGGAAGAGCGATCGCGCGGTGCGCGAAGCAGAGGCCCCCTTCCGCGACAACCCCGCCCTCTTCAAGGACGCGCTGATGGAGGCGACCATCGAGGAGTTCGGGCGCGAACGGGTGATGGCATTGCTGCAGAAGAAACACGGTATCGCCACCGACGACCAGCTCGAGGCCGCCGCCCGCGCCAGGCAGGGCCGCTTCGCCAGCCGTACCCCCTGGACCGCCCATCTCACTTTCCTGGTGATGCTCGCCGCAGGCGGCCTGCTCTCCACCGCGGTACGACAGGACTTCCAGCTCCATTTCGACATGGGCGAGGTCTACACCTCCCTCTTCGGGGGTGGCATGGGCACCTTCATCACCCTCTTCTTCGGCGGAATCCTGGTCGGCTTCGGCACCCAGATGGGCGGAGGCTGCACCTCCGGCCACGCCCTCTCCGGCGTCTCCCGCCTCGCCCCGGCGAGCATCGTCGCCACTCTCACCTTCTTCGGCACGGCGATCCTGGTCTCCTTCGCCGCACACTTTCTCGGAGGCATGCAATGAGCGGTTCCGATTCCCTGCGAGAACACCTCTACTATGGATTTTTCGGTCTCGCCATGGGGATGGTTCTGGCCTTCACCGGTCTGACCGAATATGGCGAGATGCACTCCCTGTTCATTCTGCAGAACAACCGTCTGATGCTGGTGTTCGGCGCCACCATCGGCCTCAGCATGCTGCTCTTCCTGCTGTTCACCCGCGGCCACCCGCATGCCCGCAAGGCCTTCACCAAGGGCACCATCCCCGGCTCCATCCTCTTCGGCATCGGCTGGGCGCTGACCGGCGCCTGCCCCTCCGTCGCCCCCGTGCAGCTCGGCGAGGGGAAGATCGCTGCCGCTGCCACCCTGATCGGCATCCTGGTCGGCGTCTGGGCCTACCGCCGCGGTACCGCCGGCAAGTTCCAGTTCGACACGGGCGTCTGCGGCGAGGAGTAGTCCCTGTTCACTCCGGCGGCCCGCCGTGATAACGGCGGGCCAGGTACCACCGCCGCCAGTCGCCCATGGCGACCCCCTCCTGCTCCCAGGTTTTCAGCCAGCGCGCCACGTTGATCTGGAAAGGGTAGCTCGCCACCCAACTGGGGAAGTGGCGCACCCACCGTGCCTCCCGCGCCTGCGGCGAGGCGGGCGACAGCGTCGGATGCTGGACCAGATACGCCACCCGAAGATGGGCGGCCAGCGGCAGCGCCGCCAATACCGCCCCTCCCGCCACCAGCCACCGCCACCTCCCCGCGGAGGCGGAATCCCGCGCCCCGCCCAGGGGAGAGGCCACCGCCACACAGAAAGAGAGAAACATCAGCGGCCAGGGATGGTAGAGGGTACCGGAGACCAGTGAGAGGACGAGCCCGATGAGGAGCGACCAGAGGGCCGCCAGTTGCACCCCGTCGGGTCGCTCCCGGCCGCGGAGATGGCGAACGACCGAGCGCAGCCAGCCGATCAGCAGAACGGTGAAGAGTACCGTCCCCGCCACGCCCCACTCCACCAGCAGTTGCAGCAGGCCGTTGTGGGGATGCAACGGCTGGATCCTCGGATCGACGCCGGGCAGCGGCACCTGACGGTAGCCGTCCGGCCCCCAGCCCGGCAGGGGACGCTCCAGGAAGGCCTGCCAGGCGGCGCCCCAGAGGAGATCGCGCCCCGTGGAGAGCTGGTGCAGCGGAGTGCCGAGACGGGCGTCCAGACCGCCGCCGAGCTGCGGGACGATACGGTCCAGGCCGGTGGAGGTGTCCCCCGTCGCATCGTCCCAGAAGGGCATGGAGATCACGGCACCGAGCAGGGCGGCGACCAGCAGGAGACCCGCCGCACGGAGCGACACGAGCCGCAGCGCCACCAGCAGCGGAGTGGTGATCAGAAGCGCCAGGTAGGGACCCCGGCCCGCCGCCCACGCCAGCCCCCCC
>JALTLT010000265.1 GCA_027001815.1 Gammaproteobacteria bacterium
TGAAAACGCAAGGAAGCCGGAGATCGCATTTTCGGCTTCCGGCGGTGAAAAAGGCCAGGACGGCCTTTTTCAACATCCTGCTAGCGGAGACGCCTCGCGGCGTAGGGCGGTGAAGAAGGGGGAGCGGTGAGGCCCCTCCCTGCATTGACCGCCACGATGAGGGTTGCTACCCTGATGCGCAACGCTTGGCAGGCTGTTGAAAAACACCGTTTTTCAACAGCCTGTGCCACGGTGCATGGATGTACCGCAGGAAGTCGGAAATCGCATTTTCGGCTTCCGGCGTTGAAAAGGGCCCGGACGGCCTTTTTCAACATCCTGCTAATCTACGCCGGATTCCTCTTGTTCACGACCCCTCTCCTCCATGACCGGGCGGGACCGGGAAGGTTGCCGACTTCCACGGGCTCCCATGAACGTTCCGCTCCGGCGGTGTGCTGCCTCCCTGAACGGGTGGGGGAGGTGGAGTGATGGCCAGTGGACGTCTGCTCTTTCTGGCGGGAATCTTCCATCTCCTCCTTCTGTTTGTTCTGGTCTGGGCGGGATTGGGATGGCCCGGGTTACCCCTCGATCTCGTTCGGTCGAATCACCTCCTCCTTTCTCTTCCGGCGCCGCTGGCAATCGTCTCCGCCCTCCTGTTCCTGTGGTTGTTGCAACGCTGGCGGTGTTCCTGCTCGGATCGGATCGCCGGGATGGAGAGTGCCCTGCGGAAGTTCGCGGATGGTGAACCCGGATTGCAGATCGGGGTGCGCCACGACGATTTTCTGGTGCCGCTGGAGACGGCCTTCAACCGGTTGTCACGGGAGGTGAGGGCGACGATCCAGAAACTGGAAGTGCAGAAACAGGCGCTCGATCAGCACGCGATCGTCTCGATCACCGATGCCAACGGCGTCATCCTCATGGTCAACGACAACTTCTGCCGGATCAGCGGTTACTCCCCCCGGGAGTTGATTGGCCAGACACACCGTCTGCTGAAATCGGGAGAACACTCCGAGGCGTTCTATCGGGAACTGTGGCAGACCATCCGGCGTGGCGAGGTGTGGCGGGGCGAGATTCGCAACCGGGCCAAGGATGGGGAGTGCATCTGGGTCTCCTCCACCATCGTCCCTCTGCTGGATGATCATGGCGAGCCCTTCCAGTACATCGCTGTGAGCACGGACATCACCGAACAGAAGAATGCGCTGCTGCGCATGCGCCAGCTCTCCCGTGCGGTGCGCTACAGTCCGGGTTCGGTGCTCATCACGGACCGCAATGGCGTGATCGAGTATGTGAACCAGGGTTTCACCCGCATGAGCGGCTGGTCGGCGGAGGAGGCGATCGGCAGAAAACCTTCCATTCTCAAGAGTGGCAAGATGGATCCCGCCATCTACGAGGAGATGTGGCAGACGCTGCTGGCCGGCGAGGTGTGGTCCGGACGATTGCTCAATCGGCGCCGAAAGCCCGATTTCCTTCCCGTCCTGGGGGGAGAGGAGCCGGAAGATCTCTACTACTGGGTGGCGGCCCATATCGCTCCCATCATGGACGAGAACGGGAAGCTGGCGGGCTTCGTCGGCGTGGAAGAGGACGTTACCCGGGACGTGGAGCGGGAGGAGCGGGAGCGCCATGCCCGCGAGGGTGCCGAGGCACGGGCGGAGATCGCCCAGATCCTGCAGTTACGTGTCTCCCTCCAGGTGCGCATGCAGCGGGTTCTGGAGGTGTTGACGCGCATGAGTGGCATCGAACTGGAGAGCAAGGCGGTGGTCTTCTTCCGGCCGCCGGGCGAGGATCGACTGGTTCGCTATCTCACCTACGGCGATTTCAGCCAGGAGTTCCTCGACATGGATCGGGTGGTGGATGCCGGTGAGTGTCTCTGCGGCCGCGCGCTGGAACGGGGGGAGATGGTGATCTCCGATCACTGTCTTCACGACCCCGCCCATGAGCGGGCCTATTTGGGGATGCAGCCCCACGGCCACTATATCGTTCCCCTCATGCACGGTGGCAAGGTGCTGGGCGTGATGGCCCTCTACACCGAACCCTGGCCTTCCCGGGACCCCATCCGGCTCGATACCCTGCGCACCATCGGTGACATGGTGGGACTGGCGATCGCCAACGAGCAGGTGCGGGAGCGCAGCGAACGGGCCCGTCGTCAGGCGGAGGAGGCCTCGCGCACCAAGAGTGAGTTCCTGGCCAACATCAGCCACGAGATCCGCACGCCCATGAACGGCATCATGGGCATGCTGGAGCTGCTGCGTGACTCCGATCTCGACGATCGCCAGCGCCACTATCTCTCCACCGCCTACACATCGGCCCGCACCCTCCTCCAACTGCTGAGCGACATCCTCGATCTCTCCAAGATCGAGGCGGGGAAGATGGAGCTGGAGTCGACCCGTTTCGATCTGGCCGTGCTGGTGGAAGAGGTCATCTATCTGCTCGAACGAAAGGCCTCGGAGAAGGGGCTTCGGCTCGCCTGCCTGCTGGAACCGGGGGCCTCCGGAACGGTTTCCGGTGATCCCGTTCGGCTGCGCCAGGTGCTGGTCAACCTGCTGGACAATGCCATCAAGTTCACCCACGAGGGCAGCATCTTTCTGCGCCTCGCGCCATCGGAAGAGGGCGGTGGAGTCCGCTTCGAGGTCCACGATACCGGCATCGGCATCGATGCAGAGCATCAGCGGCGCATTTTCGACTCCTTCTCCCAGGCAGACGGTCGGATCAATCGAAAATATGGTGGCACCGGCCTCGGGCTCTCCATCTCCCGTCAGCTCGTTCGCCTGATGGGGGGCGATCTCGCGCTCGAGAGCCGGCCGGGAGAGGGTTCCTGTTTCTCCTTCGTCCTCCCCCTCGAGGTACAGAAGGCGGAGGACGCCCCGCCACCGTTGCTGGAGGGGCACTCGGTGCTGGTCTGGAGCGGGAACCCGTGCATGCGCCGGTTGATCGAGGGGTTCGTGACCCAGTGCGGGGGCGTGCTGGTGGCCCGGGAGCATCCGGAGGAGGCCTCGCTGGTCATGGTGGATCGGGGGGTGGGAAGAGAGGAGACGGCGGAAGTGGAGGCCGCCCTGGCGGAAGAACTCCGCCCTCATGTCCTGATCGTCCTGCTGCAGGTCGGGGGGGAGGTGCCGGCGGTGTGGGAGAACCATGCCGTCGCCGTGGTGCGTTATCCCATTGCACCGAGCCGGCTGATGTCGGCGGTGTGCGCCGGGCTCTCGGGGGACGAGGAAGGGGAGACGACGGTGCCCGCGGAGTCTCCACCGGCACTGCCCCGGCTCGGCTTCCCCTGCCGGGTGTTGCTGGTGGAGGACAACCTCATCAACCGGATGGTGGCGGAGGGCTATCTGGAGCGCATGGGGTGCGAGGTGGTGGCCGCAGCCGGTGGCGAGGAGGCTCTGTGTATCCTCGAGGAGCAGACCTTCGATCTGGTCCTGATGGACTGCCAGATGCCGGGGCTCGACGGTCTGGAGACCACCCGCCGTATCCGGGCGAGAGAGGCGCAGCGGGGTGAGGGGCCCCTGCCGGTGATCGCGGTGACGGCCTATGCCCAGCCGGCCGACCAGAGCCGGTGCCTGAGTGCGGGCATGGACGATGTGCTGACCAAGCCCTATACCCCCGCCACGCTGCTGAAGAAGATCCGCCGGTGGCTCGGCCCGGGGGACGAAGAGGAGGGGAAACCCGAACCGGGGTGTCGGCTCGCGACGGGGGGTGGATCTGCCCTGCTGGACGAAACGGTCCTGGCGGAGATCGCCTCGCTTTCGCGGGAGAGGGCGGTGGAGATCGTCCAGCGTTTCATCGAGGGTGTGCCTCACCTGCTTCGCGAGATCGATCGCCTGGTCGAGGAAGAGGCGTGGGAAGAGCTGGGACGACTGGCACACACCTTGCAGGGGAGCGCCGGCAGCCTCGGGCTCTCCTCCCTGGCGAATGCCTGCCATGCGGTGGTCACCCAGGTCAGAAGGGGAGAGGCGCCTGCGCCCGAGGTGGTGGCCCGATGGCGTGAGTCGGTCGATGCG
>JALTLT010000266.1 GCA_027001815.1 Gammaproteobacteria bacterium
GTACTGCTCCACCTGCTTGGGATTGGCGGCGATCACCTCGTCGATGATCTTCTCGATGGCGCCGGTGTCGGTGATCTGCTTGAGGCCGCGCTTCTCGATCACCTGATCGGCATCCCCCTCACCCTCCCACATCGCCTCGAACACCTCCTTGGCGATCTTGCCGGAGATGGTGTTGTCCAGCAGCCGGCGCAGCATGCCCGCCAGCATGGCGGCGGTCACCGGGCTCTCGGTGATCTCCGTGTTGTCGCGGTTGAGGGCGGCGGCCAGTTCGCCCATCACCCAGTTGGCGCACAGCTTGGGCTCGCCGCCCACCGTCGCCACCACCTCCTCGTAGTAGGCGGCCAGTTCGCGCGAGGCGGTGAGCACGCCGGCGTCGTAGGCCGACAGACCGTGCTCCTCCATGAAACGGTGCTTCTTGGCGTCCGGAAGCTCCGGAAGGGTCTCCCTCACCGCCTCGATGGTGGTCTCATCGATCACCAGCGGCAGCAGGTCGGGATCGGGGAAGTAGCGGTAGTCGTTGGCCTCCTCCTTGGCGCGCATGGGGCGGGTCTCGTTGCGCTGCTCGTCGTAGAGCCGGGTCTCCTGGACGATGGCGCCACCCCCTTCCAGCACCTCGATCTGGCGCTCGATCTCGCTGACGATGGCGCGCTCGACGAAGCGGAAGGAGTTCATGTTCTTGATCTCGGTACGGGTACCGAGGCGGTGCTCCCCCTTGTGACGGACGGAGATGTTGGCGTCACAGCGGAACGACCCCTCCTGCATGTTGCCGTCGCAGATCTCCAGATAGCGCACCAGGGAGTGGATCTTCTTCATGTAGGCGACCGCCTCCTTCGCCGAGCGGATGTCGGGCTCGGAGACGATCTCCAGCAGCGGCGTCCCGGCGCGGTTGAGATCGATGCCGGTCATGCCGTGGAAATCCTCGTGCAGCGACTTGCCGGCATCCTCCTCCAGGTGGGCGCGGGTGATGCCGATCACCTTGGAGGTGCCGTCGGCCAGCTCGATCTCGATGGAGCCGCGGTTGACCACCGGCAGCTCGTACTGGCTGATCTGGTACCCCTTGGGGAGGTCGGGATAGAAGTAGTTCTTGCGGGCGAAGATGGAGCGGGGCGAGATCTCCGCGCCGATCGCCAGCCCGAACTTGATGGCCATGCGCACCGCCTCGGCGTTGAGCACCGGCAGCACCCCGGGCATGCCCAGGTCCACCAGGCAGGCCTGGGTATTGGGCTCGGCCCCGTAGGCGGTGGGGGCACCGGAAAAGATCTTGCTCCTGGTGGCGAGCTGGGCATGGATCTCCAGCCCGATGACCGCTTCCCATTCCATACTGTTGTTCCTCTCACACGTTGGGGAGGCTACCGCCTCGCCCGGCAAAACGGTCGGCACGGGTGTCGGCCCGGCCGGCGGCGTGGTACGACCGGGGCCGTGATCCGGTCGTACCGGGGCGGCCACGGACCGCATCGTCCAGTTGGACGCGACGGGCTCCGCTCATGCATACCCCTCCGGGGCCTGCCGGTGCCAGTCGGTGGCCTGCTGGAAGCGGTGCGCCACGTTGAGCAGCCGTCCCTCCTGGAAGTAGTCGCCGATGATCTGCAGCCCCACCGGCAGGCCGTCGCTGAAACCGGCGGGGATGGAGATGCCGGGCAGGCCGGCCAGATTCACGGCGATGGTGTAGATGTCCGAGAGATACATGCTCACCGGATCGTCGCTCTTCTCGCCGAGGCGGAAAGCGACCCCCGGCGAGGTGGGGCCCATGATCACGTCCACCTCCTGGAAGGCGCGGCGGAAGTCGTCGCTGATCAGGCGGCGGATCTGCTGCGCCTTGAGGTAGTATGCATCGTAGTAACCGGCGGAGAGGGCGTAGGTGCCGATCATGATGCGCCGCTTCACCTCGGCGCCGAACCCCTCGCCGCGGGAGCGCTTGTAGAGATCCTCCAGATCCTTCGGCTCCTCGCAGCGGTGACCGAAACGGACCCCGTCGAAGCGCGACAGGTTGGAGGAACACTCGGCAGGCGCCACCACGTAGTAGGCCGGCACGCTCAGGCCGCTGTTGGGCAGGGAGATCTCCTTCACCTCCGCCCCCAGCCGGCGGTACTCCCCGATGGCCGCCTCCACCACCCGCGCCACGCCTTCATCCATCCCCTCTGCGAAGAACTCCTTCGGCAGGCCGATGGTGAGCCCCGAGATGTCGTTCTCGAGAGCGGAGTGGTAGTCGGGCACCTCACGATCCACGCAGGTGGAGTCGCGCGGGTCGAAGCCGGCCATCGCCTGCAGGACCAGCGCCGCATCCTCGGCCGTGCGGGTCATGGGGCCGCCCTGGTCGAGACTGGAGGCGAAGGCGATCATTCCCCAGCGGGAGACCCGGCCGTAGGTGGGTTTGAGACCGGTGATGCCACACAGGGAGGCGGGCTGACGGATGGAGCCTCCGGTGTCGGTGCCGGTGGCGAAGGGGGCGAGCCGCGCCGCCACCGCCACTGCCGAGCCACCCGAGGAGCCGCCGGGGACGGTGTGGGTGTTCCAGGGATTGCGCACCGGGCCGTAGTAGCTCGTCTCGTTGGAGGAGCCCATGGCGAACTCGTCCATGTTGGTCTTGCCGAGCATCACCGCGCCGGCCGCTTTCAGCCGCTCGGTCACGGTGGCATCGTAGGGAGCGACAAAATTGTCCAGCATGCGTGAACCGCAACTGGTGCGCACCCCCGCGGTACAGAAGATGTCCTTGTGGGCCATGGGGATGCCGGTGAGCGCCCCACCCTCTCCGGCCCGGAGCCGCTGGTCGGCGACGCGCGCCGCCTCCAGCGCCTCCTCGGCACAGACGGTGATGAAGCTGTTGAGTCCGCCATCGTGGCGCTCGATACGGTCGAGGAAGTGACGGGTCAGTTCCTCGCTGGAGAACTCGCCGGCCCGCAGGCTGTCGGCCAGTTCCCGGATACTCTTGTCGTGCATGATGTGTCCTCGGGATGGCGGGTCCTGGCCCGCACACTGCTTCCAGGGGAGAAGGGGGCGGCGGCCTCAGCCGTCCGTCCCGTCCGGGAAATCATTCGATGACCTTGGGTACCAGATAGAGGCCATTCTCCACCGCGGGCGCAATGGCCTGGTAGCGATCCCGCTCCACCGTCTCGCTCACCTCGTCGGGGCGCAGGCGCTGGTTCATGTCCAGGGGGTGGGCCATGGGCACCACGCCGTGGGTGTCCACCCGGTTCATCTGCTCCACCAGGGAGAGGATGTCGGAGAGATTGGAGGCGTACCGGGGCACGTCCGCCTCATCGATGGCGAGACGCGCCAGGTGGGCGATCTTCTTCACTTCACTGGCATCCAGCGACATGGAGGGCTCCGTTTGCGTATCAGTAAGTCTCGGTTCGAGTGAAAGGGGGCGATGGAGATACCGCAGGTCCGCACAGATGGGTCGGGACCCCGGCAACGGTGGGACACCCCAAGAGGCCGCCGGCCCCCGATCCGGGGCTGCGTCACGGCGGGCCGGCCCCGATCCCGGGCTGGCAGCCACCGGAGCTGAAGGCGGCTTCCGGAGCCCGCTTCGGGGTCCCGGGACGGAGCGGCGCCCGGATCGCGATCCGGTGGACCGCCAGCCCCACCGTCGAACCACGGTCCCGACCGGAAAGGGGGAGCGATCCCCGATCCTCCCTAACAGGATGTTGAAAAAGGCCATCCTGGCCTTTTTCAACACCGGAAGCCGAAAATGCGATTTCCGGCTTCCTCACGTTTTCAATGACTTGTCGTCATCGAAAACGGCGGTGCATCCATGCACCGCGGCACAGGCTGCCGAAAAACGGTGTTTTTCAACAGCCTGTTAAAGCCGCCCCGGCGCAATATCCGCGCTGACAGCCTGTCGGATTTCCAGCTTAAGGTCACTCCGCCCCGAGAGGCGGGAAGGCCCTCCCGGGGGCGTTGGCGGCAGGGGTGAGCCGGAAAACGGGGAATGTCCGGTGGACATTCCTCCCGGCGAACGGGCTTGCCA
>JALTLT010000267.1 GCA_027001815.1 Gammaproteobacteria bacterium
TCTTGCCGCTGGCGGTGGGCCCCATGAGGGAGATCACCCACCGCCCCTCGCCGGACGCCCTCTCCTCTCTCATCGCCTCACTGTCCGCGCTGGAAGAGGCGGTCGAGCTCCGCCATGCCGAGCTGCCTCCAGGTGGGACGGCCGTGGTTGCACTGGCCGCTGCGCTCCGTGCGTTCCATCTCCCGCAGCAGGGCGTTCATCTCCTCCAGGGTGAGGCGACGACGGGCACGGACCGAGCCGTGGCAGGCCATGGTGGCCAGCACCCGGTTGAGCGCCTCCTCCAGACGGCCGGAGTCGCCGGTCTCGACCAGATCGGCCAGCACGTCCCGTACCAGGGCGGTGACGTCGCTCCCGGCCAGGAGCTGCGGCACCGCCACCACCTGCAGGCCCTCGGGTCCGCTGCGCCGGACCTCGAAACCGAGCCGCTCGAAGAGTTCCGCGCGCCCCTCCGCGAAATCCGCCTCCCGCTCGCTCACCGCCAGCGAGTGGGGCACCAGCAGCCGCTGGCTGCGAACCCCCTCCTCGGCGAGCTGTCGCTTCAGTCCCTCGTAGGTGATCCGTTCATGGGCGGCGTGCATGTCCACCACCACCAGTCCGCTGGTGTTCTCCGCCAGGATGTAGACACCGTGGAGCTGGGCGAGGGCGAAACCCAGCGGCGGCGGTGCGCAGGTGTCGTCCTCCTCCACCCCCCCGGTGGTGGACGTCTCCGCCTCTCGAGCCGCTTCCGAAACGCCGGAGGAGGAGCGGTGGAGATCCCCATAGAGGCGCACCTGTTCCGCCACCGGAAGCCCCATGGGACGCTGCGCCGGGGACGAGTACCCCCCTTCCCCCACCGGCGCGGATACCGGTGACGGTGCCGGCGGGGCAGGGGTGGAACGTTCTCCCGGCCGCACCGCCGCCAGGGCGTCTCGCACCGCGCGGTGGAGGAAGTCGTAGACCAGGCGCGCCTCCCGGAAACGCACCTCGGTCTTGGCAGGATGGGCGTTGACGTCCACCAGCCGCGGATCCATCTCCAGGTAGAGCACCCAGGCGGGGTGGCGGTCGTGATGGAGGACATCGGCATAGGCACGCCTCAGGGCGTGGCCCACCAGGCGATCCCGCACCATGCGCCCGTTGACGAAGAAGTGCTGCATGTCGGGCTGGCTGCGGGAGAAGAGCGGCTCGGCGATCCAGCCGGTGAGAGAGAGACCCGCATGCTCGAACGCCAGGGCCAGCGCCGCCTCCATGAAGGGCTCACCGAACAGCTTCGCAAGCCGCTGCAGCCGCGCGCTCTCCTCCTCCGCCGGCGGCAGGTTGAAGAGGGTGCGGCGGTTGTGGGTGAGGGTGAAACCGCAGGAGAAGCGGCTCATGGCGATGCGCCGCACCACCCCCTCCAGGTGGCCGAACTCGGTGCGCTCGGCACGCAGGAACTTGCGCCGGGCGGGGGTGTTGTAGAAGAGGTCTCGCACCTCCACGGTGGTCCCCTGGGGATGGGCGGCGGGCTCCAGATCGGCGGGATCGGGTTCTCCGCCGGATGCGGCGATGCGCCAGCCGTGCTCCGCCCCCCGTGCCCGGGAGGTGAGCAGCAGCCGCGAAACCGAACCGATGGAGGGGAGCGCCTCGCCCCGGAACCCCATGGTGGCCACCTGTTCCAGATCCTCCAGGGAGGCGATCTTGCTGGTGGCGTGGCGCGCCAGGGCGAGGGGCAGCTCCTCCTTCGGAATGCCACAACCGTCGTCCCGCACCCGGATCAGCCCCTTGCCCCCCTGCTCCACCTCCACCACGATGCGACGTGCCCCGGCATCCAGGGCGTTCTCCAGCAGCTCCTTGGCCACCGAAGCGGGGCGCTCCACCACCTCGCCGGCGGCGATCTGGTTGATCAGCAGTGGCGGCAGGCGACGGATGGTCATGGACGATGCACCCGCGGCCAGGCGGTCTCGAGGAGACCGGCGAGACGATCCAGCAGCGCCTCACCACGTCCGCTTCCCGCCTCCAGTCGCACCTGCCGCCCCTCCCCCTCGTAGCGGAGGGAGAGGGTGAGGTCGGCCGCCGGCAGCACCCCCGCCCCCCGCTCCGGCCACTCCACCAGAAGCACCGTCTCCGGGTCCAGCAGGTCCCGGAGCCCCAGGAACTCCAGCTCCTCCGGATCGGCGAGGCGGTAGAGATCGAGGTGACAGATGCGCATGCCCGGCAGCTCGTAGGGCTCCACGAGCGTGTAGGTGGGGCTGCGCACCCGCCCGGCCTGGCCCGCTCCGCGCAGCACTCCCCGCACCAGGGTGGTCTTGCCGGCCCCCAGATCCCCCTTCAGCCAGATCACCAGCGGCGGCTCCAGGAGACGGGCGATCCGCTCCCCCAGGGCCTCGGTATCGGCGGTGGCGGGGAGTTGCAGTTCAATGGCCATGGGTGGCTCCCTGGGGAGGATTGACGAGAAGGGGAAGTTCATCCAGCAGGTCGGAGGCGAGCAGACCCCGTTCGCCCCGACGCCCGGCGGCACGATCGCCCGCCAGGGCGTGGAGCCAGACCCCCAGGCGGGCCGCCTCGCCCGCTTCCATCCCCTGCGCCAGGAGAGCGCCGACGATGCCGGTAAGCAGATCCCCCGTGCCGCCGGAGGCCATGCCGGGGTTGCCACGGTGACAGACGAGGGTACCGGAGTCGTCATGGACGAGAGTACCGGCCCCCTTGAGGACCGCCACCGCGCCGGTCGCCTCGGCCAGGGCCCGAACCGCGTGGAAGCGGTCCGCCTGCACCTGCGGCACGGTCATCCCCAGCAGGCGCGCCGCCTCGCCGGGATGGGGAGTCACCACCCAGCGGCCCCGTGAACGCGGTACATCCTCCGCCAGCAGGTTGAGGGCGTCGGCATCGACCACCAGCGGGAGGTCGGTGGCCAGGCACGCCTCCAGCAGCACCCTCCCCCACCCCTCGCGACCGAGACCGGGCCCGATCGCCACCGCCCCGGCGCGCTCCAGCAGTGGCCGCAACTCCTCCGATTCCGCCACGCCATGCACCATCAGTTCGGGCCGGCCGGCATTGAGATGGGCGGCATGCCGGGGGTGGGTGGCGACTGAGACCAGCCCGGCCCCGCTGCGCAGGGCCGCCTCACCGGCGAGCCGGGCGGCGCCCGACATGCCGGGCGCCCCCCCCACCACCAGCAGATGGCCGAACCGCCCCTTGTGGGCGTCACGGGGGCGTGGCCGCCGCAGGGGATCGCGCAGGGTGTCCTCCATGAGACGGGCCGAGGCGGGAAGACGACGGTGGATCTCCGCCGGCGCACCGAGCCGATGGTAGCGGATCTCGCCGCAGCGATCGGGGCCGGCTCCGGTGAAGAGCCCCTGCTTGAGACCGATGAAGGTGACGGTCACGGCGGCCCTCGCCGCGGCACCCAGTACCGCGCCGCTGTCCGCATGGAGGCCGGAGGGGATGTCTGCCGCCACCACCGGCGCGGGGTGCGCATCCATCGCCCGGATCGCATCCAGAAAGGCCCCCTCCACCGGCCGTTCGAGCCCGGTGCCTAGCAGCGCATCCACCAGCAGGTCGCTGCGCTCGGGGAGCCGCCCCTCCCAGGGCGTCTCGCCACCGCCGGCGGCGAGCCAGGCCTGCCGCGCCCGGGCGGCGTCGCCGCGGATCCGCTCCGGGTCGGCCAGACGGAAGAGCCGGACATGGAACCCCGCCTCCCGCGCCAGGCGCGCCACCACGTAGCCGTCGCCGCCGTTGTTGCCCGGACCGCAGAGCACCACGAGGCGATGGGCACGGGGAAAGTGCTCCCGCACCACCGCGAGCAGCGCGTCACCGGCCCGACACATGAGGGTGTAGCCGGGGATGCCGAACGTCTCGATGGCGAGGCGATCCAGCTCCCGGACCTGGGCGGCGCGGTAGAGGAGGGTGTCGGGTCGTTCCATGCACCGATTATACCCGGACCGGCGGCTGGAAAGGGCAACCGGTGGGAGCGTGGCCA
>JALTLT010000268.1 GCA_027001815.1 Gammaproteobacteria bacterium
TTCCCCTGCCACGCCCCATCCGGGCCAGAGCTGTGGCGACCACCCCCCCGTCACCGGAGCCTGGCCCGGATGGGGCGTGGCAGGGGAATGGGGCGGGTAGTACCCACCTCCGGCGGGAGGCGGCGGGCTCCATGCCTCGTAAGGAGCCTGCTCCGCCCCTCTGCCGGGGGAACGGACTCCGGAGGAGGAGTAGTCCTCACCACTCGCGGGGGCGGCGTAGCCGGGTTCCCCTGCCGGCCACTCCCCCCGCCGGGTTGCGGAAGACGATGACGGAGGGGGGTAGCCCGACCTGGCCGAGCCGGTCGACTCTCCCCACCGCGGCACGGAATCACTGCCCGTCCCGCTCCGGCCCGTCCAGCGACCGCCCGGAGAGGAGGGGTCGGAGCCATTGCGGGGCGTGGAGCCGCCGTCCCATCTCCCGCTGCCGCTCCCTTCCGAGGCACCGGGCGGGAGGGGGACACTCAGGTCCTCCGGCAACGGACCGGGCGGCGTCCCCTCGCCATAGCCCGGGGGCACGAAACGGTCACCACCGCGAGGGGATGAATAGGCGGACGGGGATGTCCCTCCGGAAGAAGGGGTGGCCCCCCCCTCCTCCTCGTCCTCCTCGAGAGGGCGGTAGACGGGCTGGCCGGCGGGCGGCACGTAGCGGTTGCCCCGGTAGCGGCCCGGCTGGGGCGAGGCGCCCGGCTTCCCCGCCCACTCTCCGCCCTGCCCCTGCCAGCCACCGGCGGGAGCCGCTCCCGTCTGCGCCCAGCCGAGGGGCGGGAGGCAGAGTGACAGCAGCACCACGGCGGCCCTGCCTCGCCTCATGAATCGATCACTCTTCGATGTCACCCCTCTCTCCTCCCGGCTGAAGCCCTCCCTTGAGACGGATACCACGCCGCTTGCGTGCGGGCACTCCCTTGCGACTCCGCTGCGCCTCCCCACCGCCCTTCCCGGCGGAGTCGCCGGAGGCGCGAGCCGCCACCTTCTTGCGCGCGGCCGGTTTCTTCTTGCGAACCCCCTTCTTGCGTGTCGCCTTCTTCTTCGGTTCCGAAGCGGGGAGCTCGGGGGCGGACTCCGTCTCCGCCGCCTCCACCGGGGCCGCCGGACTCTCGGCCGGCGCCGCGGCCGTTCCACCTTCCGCCGGTTCCGGGCCGGGGGTCTCGCCCCCGGGCGCCGGGGCGGGAGCAGGTGGCGGCGAAGGGGCTCCGCCTCCCCCGCCGCCGGCGGAAGTGCCGCCGGCGGGGCCGGCCGGCGGCGGCGTCCCCCCGCCAGAGCCTCCGCGTAACTTGCCGACCAGCATGCCGAGCAGGATCACCAGCGTACGCCCCATCTGGAAGATGAAGGAGCCGATGGAGAAGAGCAGGCTCCACAGGCGCATCCAGAGCGGCGTGGAGGGCTTCTGATCGGCGTGCAGCAGCTCGGCGCGGGTCGCCTCGTCCGGCGGCTCCACCCCGGTCACCAGGTAGAACTGCTTGCGTGCCGTGATGCAGCCGAGCGGGATCACGATCAGCGAAAGCACGGTGGAGACGCCGGCTCCGAACAGGAGACTCACCGCCATGCCCCGGAAGATGGGATCGGAGAGGATCGCCGCGGAGCCGAGCATCACCGCCAGAGCGGTGATGACGATGGGCCGCAGGCGGGTCTGACCCGCATCCACCACCGCGCTGTAGATATCCTTGCCGGAGGCCACCTCGTTCTTGACGAACTCCACCAGCAGGATCGAGTTGCGGACCACGATACCCGCCAGGGCGATGAAGCCGATCATGGAGGTGGCGGTGAACTCCGAACCGGTGAACCAGTGACCGGGGATGACGCCGATCAGGGTGAGCGGAATCGGCGCCATGATCAGCCAGCCCAGCTTGAAGTTCTTGAACTCCCACACGATGAGGCCGTAGATGAGGACCAGGGCTCCCATGAAGGCGATGCCCATGTCGCGGAAGGTCTCGTAGGTGACCGTCCATTCGCCGCTCCACTCGATACCGGAGACGTTGTCGCTCTCGGGCGGCCCGATCAGCCCCATGGGCATGCCGGAGACCTTGACCCCGTCGGGCGCCACGTACTCCTCGAGCAGATCCTCGACGCCGAACATGCCGTAGATGGGGGCACCGAGACGCCCCTCCATCTCCCCGGTGACGTACTCCACGGCCCGGAGGTCCTTGTGGTAGATGGTCGGGTCCTCCTGGGCCCGCACGAACCTGCCCAGCTCCGCCAGCGGGATGGTGCCGCCGCCGGGAGTGGCGATGGGCAGATTACGCAGGCGGTGGACATCGGAGCGGCTCGCCAGGGGCACCTGGATGACGATATAGGTGGGCTCCAGCACCACCCCCCGCTTCACGTCACCGAGCACATAGCCACCGAGGGCCATGGCCAGGTTGCGGTTGATGGCATCGATGGAGATGCCGCGCCGCACCGCCTTCTCGGTATCCACCTCGAAGCGCCAGTACTCGTAGGGTTCGGTGAGATAGTTGTCCACGTCGACGATGTTCTCCACCTCTTCGAACATCGCGGTGAGGTCACGGGCGAACTTGCGCCGCACCTCCGGGCTGGGACCATGTACCTCGGCCACCACCGTCTGCAGCACCGGCGGCCCGGGGGGCATCTCCACCACCTGGATGCGTGCCCCCAGCTTGCGCGCGATGGGGGTGATGAGGTGACGCGCGGCCACCGCCAGTTCGTGGCTGGAACGCTCCCGCTCGTGCTTGTCACGCAACAGCACCTGGATGTCCGCCTCCCAGGGCTCCCTGCGCAGATAGTAGTGGCGGACCATGCCGTTGAAGTTGAAGGGGGAGGCGGTCCCCACGTAGGTCTGCAGCGACTTCACCTCCGGGATGGTCCGCAGCGCCTCGGCGAGCTGGTGGGCCACGTTGGCGGTCACCGGCAGCGCCGTCCCCTCCGGCATGTTGATGATGACGTTGAACTCCGGCTTGTTGTCGAAGGGGAGCATCTTCACCGTCACCGTCTTGGTGTAGAAGAGCGAACAGGCCCAGAAGGTGGTGAGGACCAGGCCGATCAGGAAGAGCCGGCCGAGGAACTTCTTCTCGATCAGCGGCAGCATGATCGGCCGATAGAAGGCCGAGATGCGCTCCTGTACCTTGTGCTCCTTGGCCGACGCCTTCTGCAGCGCCGAGAGCTGCGGCCTCACCCGCATGGCGAGCCAGGGGGTGAACATGAAGGCGGCGAACAGGGAGAAGAGCATCGCCACCGAGCCGAGTACCGGGATGGGCAGCATGTAGGGGCCCATCAACCCCGAGACGAAGCCCATGGGCAGCAGCGCAGCGATGATGGTGAAGGTGGCGAGAATGGTGGGGTTGCCCACCTCGCGCACCGCATCGATGGCGATCTCGCCCGTGGTCTCGCCCGCCAGCAGCCAGCGACGGAAGATGTTCTCCACCAGCACCGCAGCGTCGTCCACCAGGATGCCGATGGAGAAGACGAGGGCGAAGAGGCTCACCCGGTCGATGGTGTAGTCGAGCACCCACGCCGCCCAGATGGTCACCAGCACCACGATGGGGATGACGGTGATGACCACGAAGGCGGCGCGCAGGCCGAGGCCGATGAGACAGAGAACGGAGACCGCGAAGGCGGCATCGAACAGGGCGCCGAGCAGTTCGTTGACCTTGTCGTTGGCGCTCTTGCCGTAGTTGCGGGTGATGCTCACCTGGACGTTGCCTGGGATCAGGCTGCCCTTGAGTTCCTCCAGCTTGGCGAGGATGTCGTTGGCCACGGTGACGCCATTGGTGCCCAGCTTCTTGGCGATGGCGACGGTGACCGCCGGGGCGCCCCACGCCTCGGACTCACCCTCCGGCTTCGAGGGGCCGGAATAGTAGGAGACGATCCGCCGGGTCTCCTCCGGCCCCTGGTAGACGCGGGCCACGTCGCGGACATAGATGGGCGCCCCCTCGTGGACGCCGATCACCAGCCGCGCCACCTCGTCGGCGGTGCGCAGGAAGGCGCCGGTGTAGACCGAGAAGGCGGTGCCGCCCCGCTCCACGTTGCCCGCCTCCTGCTCGGCGTTGGCGGTGCGGATGGTGTTGGCCACCTGGTCGACGCTGATGCCGAATCCGGAGAGCCGCTCGGGCAGCACCTCCACGCGGATCTGTTCGGCACGACCGCCGACGACGAACCCCTTGCCGGTGTTCGGCACCTCGCCGAGACGCTGCAGCACGTCGAGCCCCAGGGCCCGCAGGGCGGCGTCGTCCACGTCCTTCGACCAGAGGGTGACGGTGACGATGGGCACGTCGTCGATGGAGACCGGCTTCACCAGCGGCCGCTCGACGCCGGGCGGCATGCGGTCGAGGTTGGACATCAGCTTGTCGTGGACCTTGAGGATGGAGTCCTCCATGTCCTCGCCCACCTTGAAGCGCACCGTGACCATGGCGCGCCCGCGCTGGGTACCCGAGTAGACGTGCCGCACCCCCGGGATCTCGCTCATGATCCGTTCCAGGGGTTCGGTCACCAGGGTCGCCACCTGGGGGGCCGAGGCACCGGGATACTGGACGAAGATGTCCACCATCGGCACCGTGATCTTGGGGTCCTCCTGGCGCGGGGTGAACAGCAACCCCAGCAGACCGAAACAGAGGAATGCCATCATCAGCAGCGGCGTGACGGGCGAGGCGATGAAGGTGGCCGCCGTGCGGCCGGCGATACCGAGATCCTCTTCGCCGGCGGGAGGTGCCGCCATTTCCGGGTTGTCGGGAAGATTGTTCTTTTCTGTCATGACGTTACCGCTCGAGGAATTCGCGTTGCGGTCTCCGTGATGGTTGGGCTGGCGAAATGGCGGGGAGCGGCTGCCCCCCGCTGTTCCGCATACGATGGGCAGGATGACGCATCGGCTGGCTCACGCCCCCCGCCCCGATGGGCCGGCCCGCAGACAGGGCGCCGGCCCAGCCGGAAGGCTACCTCGCGGAGGGGGCCGGAGGACGACCGGACGACCAGCTACTGCTCATGCCGGGAGGTGGATTGGCGTAGATCCTCTGCCCCACCTCCAGGCCGGAGAGCACGGAGACCAGCCCGCTGCCCACCGTCTCGCCGAGGCGGATGAGACGCAGCTCCGGCTTGCCCTCGTCGTTGACGATGAAGACGCCGGGCAGGCTGCCCCGCCAAACCACGGCGCTGACGGGGATCACCGGCAACGTCTGGGTGGGGATATTGACGTCGGGAATCATCACCTCGGCGTACATGCCGGGTCCGCCGGGCGCCCCCTGGGGCAGGTCGAATTTCACCGTCACCGTGTGGCGACGCACGTCCGCCATGGGGAAGATCTGCGCCACCCGCACATCCACCCGGGTGTCCCCCACGTCGAGACGGGCAGGGAAGATCATCCCCTTCTTGATGCCCGGCATGAGGCGGGCCGGCACCTCCACCTCCAACTGGAGATAGCGGGTATCGGCGAACACCAGCAGCGGCTGCCCGGGCTGCAGCGTATCGCCGACCTCCACCAGCTTCTTGACGATGACGCCATCGAAGGGGGCGACGGAGCGGGCATCCCTCATCTTGGCATCGATCTCCTCGAGGGCCGAACGGGCCTGCATCACCCTCGCCTGCGCCTGGCTCACCTGGGTCCCCCGCGAATAGAGGTCAGCGGAACGCTCCAGTTCGGGGCTGCCGTACCCCATCATGTCCCCCATGGGCCGGGTGAACATCTGATCGAACAGGGAGGGGAGCCCCATGCCCGGGGCACGCGAGGGACTGCGGGACTGGGGTGCCCACAGTTCGCGCGAGTACTGTACCTCGGCATTGCGCAGGGCGGACTCGGCGTTGTGGAGTTCGGCCAGCACCTGCCGCCGCTTGGCCAGCAGGTCGTCGTCGTCGATGGCGACCAGCACCTTGCCCTTCTCGAACCAGTCCCCCTCGGCACCGGCGATGAACTCCACCCGCCCCGGGATCTGGGCGGAGAGGGTCACCTCCTTGTAGGGCACGACCGTGCCACCCAGCACCACCGTGGCCCCCGCCTGGGTCTGCTGAACGGTGATGATCTCCGGCGTCGACTGGCCATAGACGGCCCCGCCGGCGGGCCGATAGCCGGGACCGGGAACGGGAGAGACCCCGTTGGGGGGCGCCGGAGGCGTCGCCTGGTAATAGTTTCCCTGATTGGAATAACCGGTCTGGGACTGGACGGCGTGACCGGCGAGGAAGGCGATGAAGGCCACCAGTGTGGCCATGAACTGTTTCTTGGTCATATTGGCAGATTACCGCAAACTGGACCCGCGATGGATACACCTCACCGCTCGGGCCTGGAATTTCCGGGAGTGCAGGTACCACCCCCGGGGGCGCCGGGAAAGGCGCCCCCGGGGGATTCACATCCTGCACGGGACAGTAGACTGCAGATCGAACAGGATCGCTTCAGGAGACCCGCCCCATGACGGCGAAGCTCTTGACGAAGGGCCCCGCCATTCGCGGTTCCTTCATCATCGCGCCGTAGTCACCAATGAGGAATTTCAGCTTGCGAGAGGTATAGGCCATTCCCAGCCCCATCATCCCCGGCGGTTTCTTCAGCCACTTCTCCCACTGCTCCCGGGAAGCGCGCAGATCCCAGTTGAGTTCCTGGCCGTCGAAGGCCTCCCCGGCGACCGCATGGCCATTCTCCACGACCAGCACGCCGAGCGGCTGATCCTCTCCATCGAAGCCATAACCGATCACGCTGTTGAAACCGATCTTCTCCAATGCCCCCGCCAGCTCGGGATCGCTGTTCCATTCGTCCTTGAACTTCGCCATCCATTCGGCAGAAAAAAGTTCTGACATTTACTTTCCCCTCTTGTCAGTCGTGACCAGGACGGTCCTCCAGGCCTCTCTGTCACCCCCCCTACAGGGGTGCGCGGGCCATCCGCCCATGCGGCTCGCGGTGACGGACACGGTCGTACAAAGCGGCATATCGCCCTTTTCACGCCGGGGGAGGAGATCTCCTCCCTCTTCCGTACCGCGCACCTCTCCGACTCCAGTCCTCCTAAGGGTAGTTCGCAAGTCCCTGCGGCATAAACTCCATCGTATTATTATGATTTACTGATAAAACTCCACTCCATTCCGAGAGTTGCGGTTCAAAAGGATACTACCGCATTTTTGTTCGACAAGCCATTGAATGGAAGGAGATAGAAAATCCTCGTAAATTGTGCATCTTTCGGTCGTCGCGCCCCCTGCCCGAAAAACAGTCTTGCAGAAGCGGAGCGGAGCCGGGGCATCGGCCATCCTGTCGCCCTCTGACGATAGATTTCTTCCTCTTCGCCCTCCGCCCACCTCTCCGAACCCCGGCCGCCCGGCGACACGTTCGCCGATCGTTGCAGGGGGCGGTGCTTGAATTTTCTCACCCTCGTCCCCCATATTCTGAAGACACCGGGGTTTCATCTCCACCCACCGTTGACGACGGCGGGATCCGTCCGGCATCGAGGCGGTGAAGCGGTTCCGGCCGGAGGATGGAACCCCGTTCGCGGTCATGTCTTTCCGGTGGCCACCGCCCTTCTGGAGGGAGGAACGGGGGTTGCCTGAATATCAGCACTTGACAATATTACCGTTTACTGATATATATTTTTTCGAGCCTTGTGAGGAATGTGAAGGCTGGGATTGAAGGAAATCCGTTTCGTTTCCAATGGAGGCGTCTCCGTGACGGGGATGCCGGAACTACTGAAAGGGAGAAACGTCATGACCAAGATCAAAGCTCTGATCGGTTCCGCTCTCATCGCCGGCGCTGCCGCTCTTCCCCTCTCTTCCGCTCAGGCCTGGTGGGGCCCCTGGGGTCCGGGCTGGGGTGGCTGGGGTCCTTGGGACGGCACCGGCTTCGGCGACTTCAACATGAGCTTCAGCGGTCGCGGCAGCGGCTACGGCTACGGTTACCCCTACTATGGCTATCCCTACTGGGGCGGCCCCTGGGGCTATCCGTACGGCGCCTACGGCTACCCCTACGCCTATCCGCCTGTCGTTGCCCCCGCAGCCCCGCAGACCGAGAGCAAGTAATCACGCTCTGCAAGCGGCAAGGCGAGGCGCGCCACGGATTCCGTGGCGCGCCTTTCTCGTTTCCGGGTGGTGCCGGATCGTCTCAGGCGCTGGCCACCCCCAGTCCCGCCGCCTGGATCCGTTTCACCTCGTCGCGCAGCCTCGCCGCCTCCTCGAATTCCAGATTGCGGGCATGCTCGTACATCCGCTCCTCCAGCTCCCGGATACGGCGTTCGGCCTCCTCCAGGGAGAGCGTCGCATACTCCCCGGCCGGCTCGGCCACTCTCCGCGCCGGTGAACCGGGGGGGGCGGAGGCGGCCCCCTCCATGATGTCCGCCACCGCCTTTTCGACCCCGCGCGGGGTGATGCCGTGTTCCTCGTTGAAGGCGATCTGCTTCCGCCGTCTTCGCTCCGTCTCCTCGATGGCCCGCTTCATGGAGCCGGTGATGGAGTCGGCATAGAGGATCGCCTTGCCGTGGATGTTGCGCGCGGCGCGGCCGATGGTCTGGATCAGCGAACGGTCGGAGCGCAGGAACCCTTCCTTGTCGGCGTCGAGGATCGCCACCAGCGACACCTCGGGCATGTCCAGCCCCTCCCTCAGCAGGTTGATGCCCACCAGCACGTCGAACTCCCCCAGGCGCAGGTCGCGGATGATCTCGACCCGCTCCACGGTGTCGATGTCGGAGTGGAGATAGCGCACCCGCACGCCGTGTTCCGCCAGGTATTCGGTGAGGTCCTCGGCCATGCGCTTGGTGAGGGTGGTGACCAGCACCCGCTCTCCGGCGGCCACCCGCTGGCGGATCTGGGAGAGCAGGTCGTCCACCTGGCTCTCCACCGGCCGCACCTCCACCTCCGGGTCCACCAGGCCGGTGGGACGCACCACCTGCTCCACCACCTGGCCGGCGTGCTCCAGTTCATAGGGCCCCGGGGTGGCAGAGACGAAAATGGTCTGCGGCGCGAGCCGCTCGAACTCGTCGAAGCGCAGCGGGCGATTGTCCAGCGCCGAGGGGAGGCGGAAGCCGTACTCCACCAGGGTCTCCTTGCGCGAGCGGTCGCCCCGGTACATCCCGCCGAGCTGGGGCACGGTGACGTGACTCTCGTCGATCACCAGCAGGGCGTCGTCCGGCAGGTAGTCGAAGAGGGTCGGCGGCGGCTCGCCGGCGGCACGGCCGGAGAGATAGCGGGAGTAATTCTCGATCCCCGAGCAGTAGCCCAGCTCCAGCATCATCTCGATGTCGAACCGGGTGCGCTGTTCGAGGCGCTGCGCCTCCACCAGCTTGCCCAGCTCGCGCAGCTCCGCGAGGCGCTCGCGCAGCTCCTCCTTGATGGCGTCGATGGCGCCGAGCAGGGTCTCGCGCGGGGTGACGTAGTGGGTCTTGGGATAGATGGTGAGGCGCGGCACCTTGCGGGTCACCTCACCGGTGAGGGGGTCGAACCAGCTCAACGACTCGACCTCGTCGTCGAACAGCTCCACCCGCACCGCCTCCTGCTCCGACTCCGCGGGGAAGATGTCGATCACGTCCCCCCGCACCCGGTAGGTGCCGCGATGCAGTTCCACGTCGTTGCGCTTGTACTGCAGCTCCGCCAGCCGGCGCAGCAGGGTGCGCTGGTCGATCTCGTCGCCCCGCACCAGGTGGATCACCATGGAGAGGTAGGCGCGCGGATCACCGAGGCCGTAGATCGACGAGACCGAGGCGACGATCACCGCATCCCGCCGCTCCAGCAGCGCCTTGGTGGCCGAGAGCCGCATCTGCTCGATGTGCTCGTTGATGGAGGCGTCCTTCTCGATGAAGGTGTCGGAGGCGGGCACGTAGGCCTCCGGCTGGTAGTAGTCGTAGTAGGAGACGAAATACTCCACCGCGTTGTCGGGAAAGAACTCCCGCATCTCGCCGTAGAGCTGGGCCGCCAGGGTCTTGTTGGGGGCCAGGACGAGGGTCGGCCGCTGCACCCGGTCGATGACGTTGGCGATGGTGTAGGTCTTGCCGGAGCCGGTCACGCCGAGCAGCACCTGGTGCGCCAGACCATCCTCGAGGCCCTCCACCAGGGCCTCGATCGCCGCCGGCTGATCACCCGCCGGCGAGTAGCGGCTGTCGAGTCGAAACGCTCTCTTCATGGGGATTTCTGCGGATCGCCGCTTTCAAGTATCATGGAAAGACATGGTCTGACCGAGCTGGGGAACCGAACACCAATGAACAAACTTTCCGCCCGTGTGCAACGGATCAAGCCCTCCCCCACCCTCGCCGTCTCCGCCAAGGCGGCGGCCCTGCGGGCGGAGGGGATCGATGTCATTGGTCTCGGCTCCGGCGAACCCGACTTCGATACCCCCGAACACATCCGGGAGGCGGCGAAGGCGGCCATCGACGCCGGCGATACCCACTACACGGCGGTGGATGGAACACCGGCCCTGAAACAGGCCATTATCGACAAGTTTCGCAGGGAAAACCAGCTCGAGTACGAGGCCGGTCAGATCCTGGTCTCGTGTGGGGGCAAACAGAGCTTTTTCAACCTCTGCCAGGCCCTGCTGGACGAGGGTGACGAGGTGATCATCCCGGCCCCCTACTGGGTCTCCTACCCCGACATGGTGCTGCTGGCGGATGGCCGGCCGGTGACCCTCTTCGCCGGTCGCGACCAGAACTTCAAGATCACCCCCAAGCAGCTCGAGGCGGCGATCACCGACCGCACCCGGCTGTTCGTCATCAACAGCCCCTCCAACCCCACCGGCGTCGCCTACAGTGCCGAAGAGCTGGAGGCGCTCGCCCAGGTGCTGCTGCGCCATCCCCAGGTGGTGGTGGCCACCGACGACATGTACGAGCACATCCTCTGGAAGGGGGCGTTCGTCAACATCCTCAACGTCTGCCCGGAACTCTACGATCGCACCCTGGTGCTCAACGGCGTCTCCAAGGCCTACGCCATGACCGGCTGGCGCATCGGTTACGCCGCCGGGCCGGCGGAGATCATCGCCGCCATGAAGAAGGTGCAATCCCAGAGCACCTCCAACCCCGCCTCCATCTCCCAGGCGGCGGCCTGCGCAGCCCTGAAGGGGGGCAACGACTGCATCGGCGAGATGATCACCGCCTACGAGTCGCGCCACGACTACGTGATCGGGGCGATCAACGCCATCCCCGGCTTCGCCGCCCTGCCCGCCGACGGCACCTTCTACGCCTTCCCCGAGGTCTCCGCCGCCATCGAGTCGCTGGACGGGGTGAACGACGACGTGGAGTTCTCCGCCTGGCTGCTGGAGGAGGCACGGGTGGCAGTGGTCCCCGGCTCCGCCTTCGGTGCCCCCGGTTACATCCGCCTCTCCTACGCCACCTCCATGGAGAACCTGCGCAAGGCGGTGGAGCGGATCGCCGACGCAGTGGCCTGAGCGACCAACGGCTGTCGGCAGACTCTGGTGCTTTTGCTGGGGAGGACCGCGAGGGAGGCGACGGCTATTGACCACGGGGGGCGATCTCCGTACCATAGCGTCTCCCGCGATCAGGCGGGTATCTTCCCCGGTAGCTCAGTTGGTAGAGCAGGTGACTGTTAATCACCGGGTCGGCGGTTCGAGCCCGTCCCGGGGAGCCAGATCAGGGTCCTGAAGACCCACTCCGGAACAAGGCCCCACCGGATGCCCCGGTGGGGCCTTTCTCGTTTCTGCCCCCCTCTTCCCGGCACCCTCTCGCGCAAGGCCGGCCTTCTTCGATCCGATAGGTGAAACCCCCTACAAAAGGGGAGCCGGCCACGAGATGGTCAACAACGGTCACACGGTGCAGATCAACTTCTCTGCCGACAACCGCATGCAGCTCGAAGGGCGTGAATACCGGCTGTTGCAGCTCCACTTCCACGCCCCCAGCGAACACCACCTGCAGGGGCGCCAGTTCCCCATGGAGGCCCACCTGGTACATGCCGACGCCGACGGCAACCTGGCGGTGGTCGCAGTGCTCTTCCAAGAGGGCGCCGAAAACGGCTGGCTCGACGGGAGCTGGCCGGTCATGCCGGGCCATGCTGGTGCGAAAGTGCAGTTGAAGAAGGGCGTCTCGGCCGACGGCCTGCTGCCGGAGAAGCGCGACTTCTACCGCTACAACGGCTCCCTGACCACACCCCCCTGCTCCGAGGGAGTCCGGTGGGTGGTGATGAAACAGCCCGTGAGCGCCTCCAGGACCCAGATCGAGACCTTCCGCCACACCCTGCACGAACCCAACAACCGTCCCGTCCAGCCCCTCAACGCCCGTCTGGTGCTGGAGTGAAGATGCCTCGTCCGTAAACCTTCCACGGGAGGGCCTTCCCGCCTCTCGGGGGCCCGCAGAATGCACCAGAACCTGACGGTCAATCAAAGTCCGACAGGCTGCCAGCCCGGATATTGCACCAAGGCGGCGTTGCTGGTCAGGGTTTTGTCCGTGTCTACAATTGATTGTGGAGTGGGTCGGAGCAAGGACCCACGCGACAGTTCGTGCCCGTCCGGATTCAGGCCGAATCTGGCGGCGCAAGTTCAACGGGATGCTGGAAAAGCCCTTCCCTGGGCTTTTCCAGCCCGGAAACGGAAAACGCGGTTTCCCGTTTCCTCACGTTTTCGATGACAATCGGTCATCGAAAACGACTATGCTTATTCGGACGATCGTCCAACCTGCATTGCCAGCTTCACCCTCAATCCGGATCCTTGGTGCAATATCCGGGATAGATCCGCGAGCCGACCGATGCGCCTGGCCTCTCTCCTGCTGCTCCTCTGGGGCCTGTCGCCCGCCACCGGCGAGGGGTCACCCCCCTCCGCGGCGGACGGCCTCCCCACCCTGCTCTACTTCCATGCGGAGTGGTGCAGTTGGTGCCGCCGGTTCGAACGGGAGACCCTCGCCCATCCGAGGGTCGTCGGCCGGATCGCGGGTCGTTACCGGCTTCTCCGCCTCGACGCCGACCGGAAAGGGGCGCTCTTCCGGCGCTACGGAGGGCGCGGCCTCCCCTTCGTGGTGTTGCTCGATCCCGGGGGCCGGGCGCTGCGCACCTTCACCGGCATGGCCGATGCCGACACCCTGCTCGCCTGGCTGGAACGGGAGAGACGCACCGCCGGGCCGGCACCCGGCCTGCCGGTGGACCCGGGCCGTTTCCATCCCCTCCTCCAGGCCCTCTACGATCCCATCAGCCGGCGCTTCGACGGTCATACGCTGGAGGGCATCACCGGGACCAAGCATCCGCAGCCTCTCACCATGCTCCACCTCCTGCACGCCTGTGCTCCGGCGGCAGAGGCGCCCCTCCCCTGCCCGGACGCCGTCTGGCGCTCCCGCCTGCCCGCCATGCTCGACGCCCTGCGCGCGAGACTGGAGGACACCCTGGAGGGCGGCTTCTTCTACTACGCCGCGCGCGATGAAGGGGGGTACGTGGAGACCGCCAAACGGCTGGGCCGGAACGCCCGGATCCTGTGGCTTGAGGCCGAGGCCTGCCGTCTCCTGGAGGGAGACCCCGACTGCGCCGCCACCCGCCGCACCCTCACCTGGCTGGAAAGGAGCCTCTGGAACGGCCTCGCCTGGCGGGCGGGCCAGCACTCGGACGAGGGGTACTTCTCCCTCCCCCTCGAGCAGAGGCGACAGAGACCGCCTCCCCCCATCGACCCGATCGAGCCACCGGGGGCCAACGCCCAGGCGGTGATCGCCCTGCTGCACGCCGCCCGGGCCCTAGGCGACACGGCACCGCGACAGCGGGCGCTGCAGGTGGCGGGACGCCTGGGCGCCCTTCTGGATCGACTCTCCCACTCCCGTCCGGTGGAGACCGCTCCATCCGACCCCGCCCTTCCCTTCCCCGAGCCCTCCCTGGAGGAGGAGGCGTGGATCGCCCTGGCCCTATGGCATGCGGGGCGTGAAGCGGGGGGAGGCCGGCTCCTCGACCGGCTCGACGGATGGCTGACACACCTGGAGAAGGAACACTACGACACGGGACGGGCCGCCTTCGTCGACCCGGTCGCCGATGGCAGCGAACCCCTCCCCCACCCCCTCGCCAATGGCCTGCTCGCCCACCTCTGTCTGCAGATGGTGGAGCAGGGGCGTCGGTGCCCCTTCCTCACCGATCTGCCACGACTGTTCCGGCTGGCCCGCTGGGAGCCGGCCATCCAGCCGGACGATCTGGTGTTTCTGGTCGAGGCCTGGCAGGTGTGGGGCCGGACGCCCCCCAGGGAAAACCGCTCCCCTCGCGGAGAATGAACTCTCCACTGCGGAGAGCCGCGCAGCACGGCCGGCTCCTTGACCCCGGACGATGTGCCCGAAGGGCCCCCCGGGCACTTCAGGAGCCGCGAATACGCCGACACGCTCCCACAATCCCCCACAGCAGGAGCAACGACAGGGGGTCGAGCCCCCC
>JALTLT010000269.1 GCA_027001815.1 Gammaproteobacteria bacterium
GCGGTGCCGAGGGGGTCGCCCCCTCACCGGGAAGAGATGCCAATATCGTGCCATCTGCCTTCTCCGGTGACGACGCCCGACGCCGCCTTGTCTCCCATTGAACTACGTTTCCACGCAGGTGACAAGTAAAGCCCTCACCCCCCGCATGGACAATGTATGAGCGGATGCGGCCGACTCAACCCCCTCGCCGGGGGAATCACTCCGAGCCGTCGCCGCCGCGCCGACGCTCCAGCACCTGGTCGATCAGGCCGTACTCCCTCGCCTCATCGGCGCTCATGAAGTTGTCCCGTTCGGTGTCCTGCTGGATGGTCTCGATGGACTGGCTGGTGTGCTCGGCCAGGATCCGGTTGAGCTTCTCGCGGATCAGCAGGATCTCCCGCGCATGGATGTCGAAATCGGTGGCCTGCCCCTGGAAACCTCCCATGGGCTGGTGGATCATCACCCGCGAGTTGGGAAGGCAGTAGCGCTTGCCCTTCGCCCCGCCGGCCAGAAGCACGGCCCCCATGCTGGCGGCCTGGCCGATGCACATGGTGCTCACGTCGGGTTTGATGAACTGCATGGTGTCGTAGATGGCCAGCCCCGCGGTGACCGACCCCCCCGGAGAGTTGATGTAGATGTGGATGTCCTTGTCCGGATTCTCCGACTCCAGGAACAGGAGCTGCGCCACCACCAGGTTGGCCATGTGGTCCTCCACCGGCCCCACCATGAAGATGACCCGTTCCTTGAGCAGACGCGAATAGATGTCGAACGCCCGCTCGCCGCGGGGCGTCTGCTCGATCACCATGGGTATCAGACTCATTCAGGGCTCCTTCGTTGTGCCTTGTTCCAGAGTATCGGTCACGCGGTAGGCACCTTTAGCCGGTCGCCGAAAAACGCCTCTTCCGCTGACTGGTGCGCGATCCCGGCAGGTACCGTTGCCTTTTCAATGACGACAACTCATTGAAAATGTGAGGGAACGGGAGACCACTTCTTCCGTTCCCGGCTCGAAAACGTCCGGGGGGGGGCCGTTTCGACCCCTCCTGGCCTCCCGCGCCTCGGCCGCTCAGGCCGCCTCGTCCGCCCCCTCGGGATTCATCAGTTCGCCGAACGCCATCGTCTTCTCCTCCACCTTCATCTTGCCCAGCAGATGGTCGATCACCTGCTCTTCCAGGGCCAGGGATTCCAACTGCTGCATGATGGAGGGGTTGGAACGATAGTGCTGCTTGAGGGCATCGGGATCGTCGTAGTCGGCCACCAGGTCGTCCAGGGTCTTCTCGATACGCTCGTCGTCCACCTTGATGCCGTCGCGGCGGACGATCTCGCCAAACAGCAGCCCGAGCGCCACCTGCCGGCGCGCCTTCTCCTCGAACAGCTCGCGGGGAAGGTTGACGTTACCCAGACTGGCCGGCCGCTGCTCGTTGGCATTGCGGATGAGCTGGTCGATCTCCTGCTCCACCAGCACCTTCGGCAACTCGACGGGGTTGAGTTCCAGCAGGGCGTCGATCACCTGCTCCTTCAGACGGGCCCGGACACGCTGGTCCAGTTCACGCTGCAGATTCTCGCGTACGGACTTGTAAAACCCTTCGACACCACCCTCTTGGACCCCGAAGCTGCGCGCCAGTTCCTCATCGACCTCGGGCAGCACCGGTTCGGAGACACTCTTCACCGTCACCTTGAACAGCGCCTTCTTGCCGGCGAGCTGCTTGGCGTGGTAGTCGTCGGGGAAGGTCACCTCCACCTCGCGGGTCTCGCCGGCCGTGGCGCCCTCGAGCGGCTCCTCGAACCCCTCGATCATCTGCCCGGAACCCAGCACCAGGGTGAAGTCCTCCGCCTTGTTCCCCTCGAAGGGCTCGCCGTCGATGGTGCCCTCGAAGTCCACCACGAGCTGATCCCCCTCCGCGGCACCACGCTCCACCGGGCTCCAGCTCATGCGCTGCTTGCGCAGCCGCTCCACCATCGCCCCCACATCGGCATCGGTGATCTCGACCACCGGCTTCTCGATCACCTGCTCCTCCACGGGGGCCGGCTCGATCTCCGGCAGCACCTCGAATGTGGCACTGTATTCCAGGTCCTTGCCCGGCTCGAGGGTCTTGACCTCCAGCTCCGGACCGCCCGCCGGGCGGAGCTTCTCCTGCTCCACCGCCTCGACGAAGGTGCTGCGCATCAGCTCGTCGGCCACCTCGGCGCGCACCTGGCGGCCGAAACGCTGCTTCACCACCTTGAATGGCACCTTGCCGGGCCGGAAGCCGTGCAGCCGCACTTCGCGGGAGATGGACCGCAGGCGGTTGTCGACTTCCTGATCCACCTGTTCTGCCGGGACCTGAACCGTGATCCGGCGCTCCAGGCCGCCGGTAGACTCCACTGAAACTTGCATCTGAATAACCTCAAACTGTGATCGGAATATGAAACCCACGAACCGCCAGGGGGGTGCTCGGCCGGCCGGGCACCGGACCCAAACTTGTGATTATCGCAGAACCCGGGGAGGAATGGCAGCGCTTTTGCCGAGACGGAGGCCGACGGCGCGGCCCGCGGTCGTCGGACGGGAGATGGTGCGAAAGGAGAGACTCGAACTCTCACGGGTTGCCCCACTGGCACCTAAAGCCAGCGCGTCTACCAATTCCGCCACTTTCGCAGTCCCTGTTCTCGTGTTCTTGATAGAGGCAAGGATAAGGAATCTCTGATTTATTCAGAGATTCCTGCGGCACAGGGATGTGCCGCCAAAATCAACCACCGCAGGTGATCGATTTTGCGAGGGAGCCGAAAACCGTGTTTTTGGGCTCCCGTACTCTGACAATTCAGGGATGAATTGTTCAGAGCTTCCATAATTATATCGCGTTCAGTCGTCGCCTGCCGGTTCGCGGCAAGGCGGAGCCGCGCCGCTTCAACAGGATATTGAAAAAGGCCGTCCTGGCCTTTTTCAACCCTGGAAGCCGAAAATGCGATTTCCGGCTTCCTCACGTTTTCAATGGCCTGGCGTCATTGAAAACGGCGGTGCATCCATGTACCGCGACACAGACTGCCGAAAACGGGGTTTCTCGACAGCCTGTTGGTCATTCCAAAGCCAGCAGCTCCAACGCCGTCCGCGGGCCGGCAGGCGGCGACCTTTCAAAACAAGATCAACAAGGTCGTGGACGCCAGGCGAACGCCGGTGCGACGCTGCAGTGCCTGACAAGGGAACCACCCTTGCCTGCGCACTGCGCCTTGCCCCCGGTGCCCGCCTGGTGTCCTGAAAACGAGACAATGTGTTGCCAAGTCACATAGTATATCAAGGCAGGAGACGGTCGCGGGAGTGTCGAGGTACTTTACAGGCCGCCTTCCGACCGCCGGGTCGAAGCGGGCAATCCCGTGAAAAATCCACATCTTAATCCCCAATGGCGCAGATATTGCTCACGCCGAAGGAGGACAACGGTGGAAACCACTCTTTCCGGCAGGAGCCCCGCAGAGCAGGGCAAGGCGTTGCGGAGAGAAGGGGGGGCGTGGCGACCGTCCCGGGGGGACCTCCATTCCCCTGGCTTCACAAGAAACCGAGCGGACCGGCAGAAGACCGACTCGATCAGGAACGGGGTGTCGAAGCGTGTACCTTCCCAAACCTCTCTATGAAGCGATTCCCTATCTCTACACCGGGATCGGCGTCGTCGCCGTGGTGATCATCAACTCGCCGGTGGCCATCTTCTCCGGGATCCTGCTCATCTACGCCGGCTGGCTCGTCCACAGGACGCGCCGCGACTTCCGCACCTACCTCAGCGACAAGGAAGAGGCCCGATCGACGGGGGGGCACGAAGAAGGCGCCTGACGAGAAAGGGCGTCGGGGGATCGGGATAGGGGCGGTCAGCATAGCTGACCGAGCCCCTCCCACACCACCCGGCATGCGGGTCCGCACCGGGCGGTTCGGGAAGTTGAGGTCATGAGAGCCGGGGCACGCCCAGC
>JALTLT010000270.1 GCA_027001815.1 Gammaproteobacteria bacterium
GGGATGGAACGGATGGAGGCGATCCGCCGCGGCACCGCCGCCCGTCTGCGGCCGATCGTCATGACCACCCTCACCACCGCCCTCGGCCTGCTGCCCATGGCGGTCGCCGGCGGCGAGGGCTCCGAGCTGCGGGTACCGCTGGCGGTGACGGTGATCGGCGGCCTGCTCGCCTCGACCCTCCTCACCCTGTTGGTGATCCCGGTCACCTACAGTCTGCTGGATCGCCGCCGGCTGCCCCAGGACCGGCCGGGCGGGGCCCCATGAACCTCACCCGCCTCTCCCTGCGCCGGCCGGTGACGGTCACCATGGTGGCCCTCTGCCTGGGGGTGATCGGTCTGGTGGCGAGCCGGCTGCTGCCCCTGGAGTTCCTTCCCGACATGGAGTTCCCGGCGCTGATGGTGCAGATCCCCTACCCCAACTCCAGTCCCGCGGAGGTGGAGCGGCGCATTACCCGGCCGGTGGAGGAGGCGCTGGCGACCCTCACCGACATCGACCGCATGCGCTCCGACTCGGGGGAAGACGGCGCCTTCATCGTCCTCTTCTTCGACTGGGGCGCCGACCTCTCCACCAAGGGGGTCGAGGCGCGCGACAAGATCGATGCCATCCTCGAGCAGCTCCCCGAGGGGATCGAGCGCCCCATCGTGCGCAAGTTCGACGCCTCGGACATCCCGGTGCTCACTCTGCGCATCTCCAGCGAGCGGGATCTCTCGTCGGCCTGGGAGATGCTCGACCGCAACCTGGCGAGACGCATCCGCCGCCTGGACGGTGTCTCCAAGGTGGAGCTCTACGGGGTGGAGCGCAAGGAGGTGGTGATCGAACTCTCCGCCGACCGGGTGGCCGCCCACGGCATCGATGTGGCCCGGCTGGGCGAGCGGCTCAAGGAGGCGAGCTTCATCCTCTCCGCGGGCGAGGTGAACGAAGGGGGCCGGCTGCGGCTGGTGATTCCGGACGGCGAGCTGGAGAGCGTGGAGGCGCTGCGGTCCTGGCCGGTGAACGAGCGGGGGCTCACCCTCGGCGAGATCGCCCAGGTGCGCCTGCGCGACCCGGACCGCACCTACGGCCGTCACCTGGACGGCCACTACGCCATCGGCCTCAACGTCTACAAGGCGACCGGTGCCAACCTGGTGGAGGTCTCCGACCGGGTGCTGGAGGAGGTGGAGGCGATCGGCCGTCTGCCCGAGATGAAGGGGATCTCCCTCTATGTGATGGACAACCGGGGAGACGGCGTGCGCCAGTCGCTGGACGAGCTGAAGAGTTCCGGCCTGACCGGTGCCCTGCTCTCGGCGCTGGTGCTCTACCTCTTCCTGCGCCACCTGGGGCTCACCCTGCTGGTCACCCTGGCGGTTCCCTTCTCGCTGCTGGTCACCCTGGGGATGATGTACTTCCTCGGCTTCAGTCTCAACATCCTCACCATGATGGGGTTGATGCTCTCCATAGGCATGCTGGTGGATAACGCGGTGGTGGTAGTGGAGAACATCCAGAGGTTCCGCGCCCGCGGCGACCGGCCGGTGGCCGAGGCGACCGAGGCGGCGGCCCTCGAAGTGGGGACCGCGATCCTCGCCGGCACCCTCACCAGCATCATCGTCTTCCTGCCCAACGTGGTGGGGGAGAAGGTGGAGATCACCACCTACCTCTCCCACGTGGGGGTGACCATCGTCATCGCCCTGACCGCCTCGCTGTTGATCGCCAAGAGCCTCATCCCCCTGCTCACCACCCGGCTGCCCACCGTGGCGCTGAGCGAGCGGGAGCCCCTGCCGCGGCTCGGCAGCGCCTACCGGAGACTGCTTGGGTGGAGTCTCGCCCATCGGGGCTGGAGCGTGCTGGCGATCCTGCTGGTGGTGGCGAGCGCCGCGTGGCCGGTGAGCCAGGTGAAGAAGGAACTCTTCCCCGAGAGCGACGAGCGGCGGCTGCTGCTCCAGTACAACCTCAACGGCCAGTACGCCCTGCCGGTGGTGGAGGGGGCGGTGAACCGCATCGAGGCCTATCTCTTCGCCCATCGGGAGGAGCTGGAGATCAAGTCGGTCTACAGCTACTTCGACATCGGCCGGGCCCTCTCCATCCTGGTGTTGACCGACAAGGAGGAGGGGAGGCTGTCGGTCAAGGAGATCAAGAAGCGGATCCGTGAGGGGCTGCCGAAGATCGCCATAGGCACACCCACCTTCAACCAGGAGAAGGGGCAGAACGGCGGTGTGGTGAGTCTCACTCTCACCGGCGAGTCGAGCGAACGGCTGAAGCGGCTCGGCAGCGAGGTGGTGCGGGTGCTGAGCGGGGTGGAGGGGCTCACCGATGTGCGCATGGAGCGCTCCGCCAGCGACCAGGAGGTGCGGATCCGGGTCCACCGGGAGCGGGCCCGGGCCCACGGCCTCGACAGCCAGTCGGTGGCCGGGATGGTGGCCGCCGCGCTGCGCGGCAGCCGCCTCAAGCCTCTCACCACCCCCACCGGCGAGGTGACGGTGAAGGTCCAGTTCCGGCCCGTCGACCGGGCCGACCTGGACCGTCTTCTCACCATCCCCATCCGCACCCCGGCCGGCCGGCGGATCAGCCTCTCGGCGGTAGCCGACTGGGAGATCCGCGAGGTGCCGGGCGCCATCCACCGGGAGAACCGGGCGACGGCGGTCACCATCAAGGCCTCCCTGGACGAGGTCACCTCCGAGGAGGCGCGCGAGGCGATCCGCGCCCACATGGAGAGCCTCGCCCTGCCCACCGGCTACCACTGGCAGTTCGGCCGTGAGCTGGATCGGGAGCAGCAGACCCAGACCACCATGCTGGTCAACATGTTGCTGGCCCTGGCGCTCATCTATCTGGTGATGGCGGCGCTCTTCGAGTCGCTCCTCTACCCCCTCTCCATCATCACCGCCATAGGCTTTTCGGTGATCGGCGTCTACTGGTTCTTCTGGGCGACCGGCACCACCTTCTCCTTCATGGCCCTGATCGGCATCCTGGTGCTGATGGGGGTGGTGGTGAACAACGGCATCGTGATGGTCGATCACTTCAACCACCTGCGCTGGGGAGGTATGGCGCGGGAGGCGGCGGTGCTGAAGGGGGCCCGGGACCGGCTGCGGCCGATCCTCATGACCGTCGGCACCACCATCGTCGGTCTGGTGCCCCTGGCGGTGGGGGATGCCAAGATCGGTGGCGACGGCGCCCCCTACTACCCCATGGCCCGGGCGATCATCGGCGGGCTCGCCTTCTCCACCCTGGTGAGCCTGCTGGCGCTGCCCACCATCTATCTGCTGCTGGACGACCTGAGTGGCTGGTGGGGTCGTGTCTGGGCGCGCGCCAACCGGGTGCCGCGGTTGCGCCGTACCTGAACGGGGCGTTTGACAGGTCGCTGAAGAACGCCGGGATGACCCTTTTCAACAACCTGTCGAGGGGACGCGCCGACCGGGGATCAGGGGGCGTCCTTGCGGCGCTTTGGCAGAATGTCGAAAAAGACCGCCCTGGCCTTTTTCAACGCCGGAAGCCGAACATGCGATTTCCGGATTCCTCACGTAAACGGCGGTACATCCGTGCACCGCGGCGCAGGCTGCCGAAAAACGGTATTTTTCAACAGCCCGTTGGCGGATCCGGGGGAACGAACTGCTCCACCGGCTGCTGCAGGGCGGAGCGGTCCACGTGAAAGAGGCGCGAGCCGTGGATGATGGCCGAGACGTCGGCGTTGCGCCCCTTCAGGTCGTGCAGGACCACCGCGACGATGTGACCGGCGACGATCCAGAGTATCACCGGAAACCACCAGGCGTGCACGTTGGGCAGATAGAACCCCCACAGAATGGGGTGTTCCGTTCGCAGCAGGCCGCTGGCCGCCTCCACCGCCAGAGCGATATAGAGGAGCAGATAGGGGAGCTTCCAGAGGGGGTTGTGGGCGTACCAGCGTGGCAGGGGCGCTCTGCCGAGGGCCAGA
>JALTLT010000271.1 GCA_027001815.1 Gammaproteobacteria bacterium
CGCGCGGCTCGACTCCAACTGGGTGCGCGCCTCCCTGGTGCTGGTGCCTTCGGCCGCAGGGTTCCTGCTGATCGCCCTGGTCTGGAGTCTCCGGGTCCGCCTCCTCTCCGGCCGCAAACGGCCGGACCTGCCGATCCTCGGCGGCATCCGCTTCGAGATCCGTATGCTCAACCGCCGGCCGCGCCGGAACAACGGCAACGGGAGGAAGAGATGAGGGGCGGTCTGCGACTCCGGTTCTGCGCCCTGCTGCTGACCACCACCACGGTACAGGCGGGAAACCTCTATCTGGAGCGGATGGAGGCGGTCACCTCGTTCCCCGAGGGAGAGGAGATGCACGAGCTGATCCGCCGCATCGACGCACACGGGCAACAGGCGCCGCGACGCCTCGAGACCCCGCCGTTCCACCATCGCACCTCCCGCGAGGATCGAGCGGTCACCCTCTGCAGACGCTGCCACGGCGCCCTCCCCCACCGGCGCAGCCCCGCGCGGCGCGCCTTCCTCAACCAGCACGCCGGGCGCATCGACTGCCTGGTGTGTCACCTGCGCCCGGAGGGTGTGCCTCTCACCTACCTGCGGCCGGTCGCCGACGGCCCCATCGAGGCAAGCCACGCCGGCGAGGCGGTGGCGGTGCCCGCCGACGCCCCCGCCGCCGACCGTATCCTCGAACGGTGGGAGGGGGCGGCCCTGTCGAAGGAGGCGAAGGCCCGCCTCCACCACCGCCTCCACGAACCCCTCGATCGCGAGGGCACGCCCTGCGGCGAGTGCCACGGCGAGCCCTCCCTGCTCGACCTGCAGGCGCTCGGCTTCACCGAAGAGGAGCGGTGGCGGATCCGCGAGAACCGCATCGCCCGCTTCATCGACCGGGTGGAGGAGGAGGCCCCGCCCCTGCAGTTGAGGGAGCTTCTGCGTTGAGAGCCCTCCTCCCGCTGCTGCTGCTCGGCGTGGCGATCGCCCCTCCCCTGGCGCAGGCGGCGTGGCGGGCGGTGGCCGAGGGGGAACTGGTGGAGGGCCTCCACCACCCCTCGGCGGTGCTGCCGCTGGAGGAGGGGCGCATCCTGGTCCTCGATGGGGGCGCCGGGGAGATCGCGGTCTTCGGCCCCAGCGGCGAGCGGCGGGGTACCCTCCGCCCCGCAGCCACCCCCCTGATCGGGGCGATGGACCTGGTGCTGGCGGGGGGGCGTCTGGTGGTGAGCGACCCGCTCCGCCACCGGCTGGTGCTCCTCGACCTGCAGGGTGCACCGCAAGGAGAGATCCCGCTCCCCGCCGGCGACCAGCCGGCGGAACCCACCGGTCTGGCCTGGGACGGAGTGGAACTCCACTGGAGCGACCGGCGCAACCACCGGATCTGCCACACCCGCCTCGACGACGGTCGCACGCTCACCTGTCACGGCGGATACGGCACCGCCGGGGGACGCTTCCGCTACCCCTTCCTGATCGCCGTGGACGAGGCCGGCTACCTCCACGTGGCGGACGTGCTCAACGCCCGCATCCAGATCCTCGACCGCCGCGGCCATCTCTTCGGCCGGGTGGGTGGCTTCGGACTCGCCCCGGGTCGCTTCGTCCGCCCCAACGGCATCGCCCTCGGTGGCGACGGGCTGCTGGTGGCCGGCGACGCCCTCACCGGCACCCTCTCCCTCTTCCGCCACCGCCGGTTCGTCGGTCGGCTGGAGGCGGCGGGAGGGCACCCGCTCGGGCTGGAGATGCCGGTCGGCCTCGCCCTGCGCGGGGAGCGGCTCTTCGTGGTGGAGGCGGCGGCGGCCCGGGTACGCATCTTCCGCCTGAGGGGAGAGGACGCCTCCGCCCCCGGCGGAGGGAGGGAGAGGCCCTCCGACTCCACACGCCGCCGCGAGTGTCTCTCCTGCCATCTATCCTGGTCGCCGGAGTGGAGGGAGGAGGAGGAGGAGGAGATCCCGCCGCCGGTGGCCCGTCCCCGCATGTGCCTGAGCTGCCACCACGGCGCGGTGGTCGACTCCCGTAGCCGGCTCACGGAGGGGGCACAGCACCCGGACCTCCATCACCCCCGCGCCGACGAGGCCCCCTTCGAGACGGCGGAGCGGCGCCGCCCCCCCCTCCCCGGAGAGATGCCCTTCTACGACGGCACCCCCTACTGCGGCACCTGCCACACCCCGCACCGGCCGGAGGGGGAGGAGCAGCCACCTCCCGGCGAGACCCGCAACCGCTGGATGCGCGGCGATCACCGGCAGGGGGATTTCTGCACCCTCTGCCACGAGGACCACCGGAGCGAGGACGGGCCGCGGGGACGCAACCACCCGATCGGGATCCGTCTCGCCCCGCCTCCCGCTCCCGGGGCCCGCCGCTATCCCGAGGATCCCGACCTGCAAAAGGGAGTGCCGGAGCGGTTGCGGGCGGCGGGGAGCACCACCGCGCCGGAGGAGGCGGTCACCTGCGCCACCTGTCACCGGGCCCATGGGGGAGAGACCGCCCAGTTGCTCCTCCCCCCCACCGAACTCTGTGCCACCTGCCATCGCCGCCAGGAGAGCGCCGACAAGAAGGCGGCCCGCCGCAGGGGGATCCACCCGGTCCACGAGAAGCTGGAGGAGCCGGTGGAACTGGCGGGGCGGCGCATCGAGCGGGTGGAGTGCCTCACCTGTCACGACGTCCACGGCGGCGAGGCGGAGACCCCTCTGCTCGGAAGACCGGCAGGCGACCGCTTCTGCGCCGCCTGCCACGAGGGACACTACACGGCGAAGAAGGAGGAGGCGCGCCGCAAAGGGGTGCATCCGGTGGGGGTGGAGCTGGAGGAGCCGGTGCGCCTGGCGGAGCGCGAGGTGCACCGGGTGGGGTGCGCCACCTGCCATGCAGTGCACGACGGACGCCCCGACACCGCCTCCCTGGTGCTGCCCACCGACCGGCTCTGCCGCGGCTGCCACGACCGGCAGCACGCCGCCGATGGTGACGAGGCGCGACGCAAGGGGGTCCACCCCATCGGCGTGGAGCTGGAGGAGCCGGTGGAGATCGGCGGGCGCAGGATCGGCAAGATCGACTGCCTCACCTGTCACAGCATCCATCGCGGACGCCCCGAGACCCCGGCGCTGGTGGAGAGCCATCGCGACGGACGCCTCTGCGACCACTGCCACGAGGGAACCGCCAGGATGGCGGGGAGCGACCACGACCTGCGCCAGACCGCCCCGGAGAGCCGCAACGCCCTGAAGCAGCCCCCACGCGAAGCAGGCTTGTGCGGCACCTGTCACTCCCTGCACCGGGCCGGCGAGAAGAGCGACCGGTTGTTGCTCGTGCCGCGGGAGGCGGACCCCACCCCGACGGCGGACGATCCCCGCGACCGCCCCTGCCTCGCCTGCCACCGGCAAGGGGGAGAAGCGGAGGAGAAACCGGTCCCCCTCCACGACCACCCCTGGCGCGACCTCCACATGGTCACCCGCGAAGAGGGCCTCCCCCTCCTGGACGGCGAGGGAGACAGTATCCTGCGGGGCGGCCGCATCGGCTGCATCACCTGCCACGACCCCCACCGCTGGCGTCCCGGCTCGCCCCCTGACGGGGAGGCCCCACCCGCCACCGGCGGAAACCGCGAGGGAACCGCCCTCGACAGCTTCCTCCGCACCCTCCAGCCGGAAGGCACCTTCTGCACCGACTGCCACGGCATCGAGAGCCGACTCCGCTTCAAGTACTACCACCACGAGCGCAGCCGCCCCGGCCGCGCCCCGCAGATGCGTTGACGGAAATGCCCCCCGCAGCGGGGAACGAAAAGAAACCCGGCAGGCCTGTAGCCTGTAGGCCTGATAAGCGAAGCGCATCAGGCAATTCCCGCGCAGCGGGAACAAAGCTTATCCGGCCTACGGGAAACGGGAATGTAACGACCGGATCTCCCTCCCGGCCCCCACCGACACCCGTAGGCCCGATAAGCGAAGCGCATCGGGCAAT
>JALTLT010000272.1 GCA_027001815.1 Gammaproteobacteria bacterium
TTCTTCGACCGGCTGGGTGTGCCGCGACTCTCATGACCTCAACTTCCCGAACCGCCCGGTGCGGACCCGCATGCCGGGTGGTGTGGGAGGGGCTCGGTCAGCTATGCTGACCGCCCCTATCCCGATCCGGGGGTTGAAACTGCGCGAGCCGCTCTTACATCGAGAAAGCGACACACGTTGCAACGCGGAAAGAGGAGAAACGGCATGTCCGACAACACCCTGACCCTCACTCCCCACAACAACGGCAAGCTCGGCGTGGTGCACGTGGGTGTCACCACCGACGGGGTGGTCTACGTGGCCGGTGAGCGCGCGGTGCTGGCCGATGGTGAATCGACCACCTTCTCCCGCAGTGGTGTCACCGTCACCCGCCGGGGAGAGGAGTTCCACTTCAGCAAGTGATCCCGGGGGCCGGCGTTTGCCGGTTTCCGGCCCCCGCGGCTCCGGCAGGCCCTGCCTCGTGCGTCCGTTGCATGGGGCGGGGCCTTTCGCTATCCTGCTCCCCCTCGTTCGTGGTGTGGTAGCAGCCCGTCGGACTTCAAGCTGAAGGCCACTCCGCCTCTCGGGGCCCCGCGGAGAGCACCAGAACCTGACGGCCTGTCAAAGTCCGACAGGCTGCCAGGTCATTGAAAACGTGAGGAAGCCGGAAATCGCATTTTCGGCTTCCGGCGTTGAAAATGGCCAGGACGGCCTCTTTCAACAGTTGCTAGATGGCCGGGTGATGGTTTTTTCCGAGCCCTTCCCCCTGGCCATGCGAGAAAGGCCTGCAGCATCGCCGGCGCGCAAGCCGAACCCATGGTGCCGGCTGACGCCACCTGGTCAGGCGGCGATGGTGAAGGTAGGATGGTCGGCGTTCCGTATTCCGCGATCGACCAGCATCATGCAAGGAGATGGAGATGTCGAGAAACGCGCCCCTGGTTCTCCCCTGGTGCCGGCAGGGCGATGGGATCCGGCCGCCCTGCCGGCGACTGGCGGTCACCGCTCTGCTGGCACTCTTCCTCCTGCCCCAACTGGCCGAGGCGATGCCCGCCTTCGCCCGCAAGTACTCCATGAGCTGCGCCGCCTGCCATGCCGCCTTTCCCCGTCTCAACGAGTTCGGCCACCTCTTCGTCGATGGCAACTACCGTCTGCCCGACTGGAAGGATACCGGTACCCGCCCCACCGGTGACGACCTCCTGGCGCTCCCCGAGTCGGTGCCACTGGCACTCCGCGCCCAGTCCTATGTCCAGGTGCGCGAGGCCTCGGTCATCGACGTGCGTACCGGCAGCGAGACCTCCGCGGACCTCGATTTCCAGGCCCCGTACCTGATCAAACTGCTCTCCAGTGCGCCGCTCTCCGATCATGTCACCTACTACTTCTACGGCATCTTCGCCGAGAAGGGGGGCAACGGCGAGACGGTGATCGAGGATGCCTGGTTCTCCCACGACGACCTGTTCGGTTCCGGTGTCGGGTTGATGCTCGGCCAGTTCCAGGTCTCCGACCTGATGTTTCCGCGCGAGACCCGTCTCACCTTCCAGGACTTCATGGCCTACCGCATGGCGAAGATCACCTACGAGCGGGGCGTGCTCTTCAGTGGTGAGCTGGGGCCGCTGGGAGTCGACATCGGGGCCGTCAACGGCAACGGCATCAGCGACAACTACACCATCAACAGCCCGGGCTACAAGCGCCCCGACCACCTCTTCGACAACGATGGCGACAAGTCCCTGTTCGGCCGCATCGGTGGTGAACTGGGGGGCGTCTCCGTGGGGCTGTTCGGCTACCGGGGCAGTCAGCCCAACGCCACCGGCGACGCCGGCATGGAGAGCGGTGCACGCGACACCGACAAGCGGGTGGTGGGCATCGATCTCTCCTTCAAGACGGGTGCCAACACCTGGTGGTTCGTCCAGGGGTTGTGGAACCGCTGGGACGGCTTTCTCGATCCGGACCGCAGCTACGACTGGTTCGGGGGCTTCGCCGGTGTCGACTGGGTGAGAAACGACCACTGGACCCTCTCCGCCCTCTGGAACTACGCCGACGCCGGAGACCTGGAGGGGAGCGACACGATATACGAGGGGATCGCCATCAACACCGTCACCCTCGCCGTCTCCTACTACTTCATGCGCAACGTCAAGGCGGTGGTGGAACTCAATGTGGATCTCCAGGATACGGTGGAGCAGAGCGGCCAGTGGTACACCGGCCACCTGAGCGGCGAGAACTACCTGCTGGTGGGCTTCGATGCCGCCTTCTGATCGGGACGAGGAGGGGAGCGCGGTGCAGACCGAACTGGATCGTACCTTCGGCAGCCAGGAGGTGGATCCGGAGGAGCGGGAGCGGCGTATACGCCACGTCTTCGAGGTGGTGGCGGCCCGCTACGATCTCATGAACGACTTCATGAGCTTCGGCATCCACCGCCTCTGGAAGCGCCGCCTGGTGCGGGACGCCGCGGCGGCGGCGGGCCAGGTGATCGTCGATCTGGCCGGCGGCACCGGCGACGTGGCGCGGCAGATGGCGTCTGCGGACCGCACGGTGCTGATCGTCGACCCCAGCCTGCCGATGATGAGCGTGGGGCGACAGCGGGGGCTGCCCGATGTCACCTGTGTCGCAGGTTCCGGGGAGCGTATCCCGCTCGCCGATGGCTCGGTCGACACGGTCACCATCGCCTTCGGCATCCGCAACATGACCCGCATGGCGGCCGCCCTGGAGGAGATGCACCGCATTCTTCGTCCCGGAGGATGGATGCACTGCCTGGAGTTCTCGAAGCCGTGGGCGCCCATCCGCCCCTTCTACAATCTCTACTCCTCCTTGGTGATCCCGCGCCTCGGCGCCCTGGTGGCGCGCCAGCCCTCCGCCTACCACTATCTGGTGGAATCGATCCGGCGCTTCCCCGACCAGGAGGAGATGAAGGCGCTGATGGAGGCGGCCGGCTTCCGCGACGTGCGCTACCGCAACCTCTCCATGGGGATCGCCTGCATCCACTCGGGAGCAAAGGGTGCCGGTTGAGACGCCGGCGATCCTCGATCTCATCGGGCGGGTCGATCCCGCGGCCCCGGCCCTCGTCGTGGAGGGGGCACCTCCCCTCGCCTGGGGCGTACTGCGCCGGCAGGTGGCGGAGCGGGCCGCCCGGCTTCGAAGGGGCGAAGAGAGGGTCCTGATCCGCCCCGCCGGAGAGCCACTCGAGACTGCCATCGATCTGTTCTCCGCCCTGCAGGCCGGTATCGCCCTCTTTCCCTACGATCCGGCGCTGCCGGCCGCGACCCTCGCCCCCTTGAAGCAGGTTGCCCGCTTCGGGGGGGCAGGCCCCTCTCTGCTGGTTGCCACCAGCGGCTCCGAGCACTCCCCCCGCCTGGTGGAGTTGCCCGTCGCCTCGCTCATGGCGTCGGCGCATGCGGCGGTAGTCCGTTTCGGACTGGAGGAGGGGGACCGTTGGCTCGATCCGCTGCCTCTCTGCCACGTGGGCGGCATCGCGGTTCTGCTGCGTGCCCTTCGGGTCGGGGCTGCGGTACATCTTGCCGGTCGATTCGATCCGGACGGCCTCTGGAACACCCTGCGCAGGGAACCGGTCACCCACCTCTCGCTGGTCCCCGCCATGCTCGGCAGGCTGCTGGAGCGGGCCGGCTCCGGAGCGCCCCCCGCACGCTTGAGGGTGGTGCTGGTGAGCGGATCGGCCCTCTCGCCGGAGCTGGCGCAGCGGGCGCTGGGACGGGGCTGGCCCCTCTGGATCGCCTACGGGGCCAGCGAGACCGCCTCGGCGGTGGCCGCGCGCCCGCTGCAGGAGGCCGACGGGGAGCCGGAACGTGTGGGGCCTCCGTTGCCGGGCGTGAGACTCGAGATCGAGGGCAGGGGCGGTGAGGGGCGCATCGTCGTCTCGGGCCCCATGGTGGCGGGGGGCTACCTGGGTGGAAG
>JALTLT010000273.1 GCA_027001815.1 Gammaproteobacteria bacterium
GGACGGCAGCCTGGTGGAGGTGGTGGAGTTGCCCGATCACCCCTGGTACATCGGCTGCCAGTTCCACCCGGAGTTCACCTCCACGCCCCGGCGGGGCCACCCCCTCTTCACCAGCTACATCGCCGCGGCCGTGGCCCGCACGGCGAAGGCGGTGGATCCATGAAACTGTGCGGGTTCGAGGCGGGTCTGGAGCACCCGCTCTTTCTCATTGCCGGGCCCTGCGTGATCGAGAGTCGCGAACTGGCCCTGGAGACCGCTGGCTTCCTCAAGGAGATGAGCGACCGGCTCGGCCTTCCCTTCATCTACAAGTCCTCCTTCGACAAGGCCAACCGCTCCTCCCACCAGTCGTTCCGCGGACCGGGGCTGGAGGAGGGGCTGAAGATCCTCCAGGAGGTGCGCGAGAGTATCGGCGTGCCGGTGCTCACCGATGTCCACGAAGACACCCCGCTGGAAGAGGTGGCGGCGGTGGTGGACGTGCTGCAGACCCCTGCCTTCCTCTGCCGGCAGACCAACTTCATCCAGCGGGTGGCGGCGCAGGGGCGACCGGTGAACATCAAGAAGGGGCAGTTCCTCGCCCCCTGGGACATGGCCAACGTGGTGGAGAAGGCGCGTGCCGCCGGCAACGACGCCATCCTGGTCTGCGAGCGGGGGGTCTCCTTCGGGTATAATAATCTGGTTTCGGACATGCGCGCCTTGGCGGTGATGCGCGCGACCGGCTGTCCGGTGGTGTTCGACGCCACCCACTCGGTCCAGCTTCCGGGAGGGCAGGGGAGCTGTTCCGGCGGCCAGCGGGAGTTCGTGCCGGTGCTGGCGCGGGCCGCGGTGGCAGCCGGCGTGGCGGGCATTTTCATGGAGACCCATCCCGATCCCGACCAGGCCCTCAGCGACGGTCCCAACGCCTGGCCCATGCATCGCCTCGAGGCGTTGCTGGAGACCCTGATGGCGCTGGACATCACCGTGAAGCAGGCCGGTTTCCCCGAGCAGGACCTCTCCTGAACCGGAAGGACAGGGAGCACCTCCGGGTTCCCCGCCTGAAACGAAGATTCCCCATATCCTGTCATCAGTATGGAGTAACCATGGCAAAGATTGCGAAGATCCACGCCCGCGAGATCCTCGATTCCCGCGGCAATCCCACCGTCGAGGCTGACGTGCTGCTCGACGACGGCAGCCGCGGGCGCGCCGCGGTGCCCTCCGGCGCCTCCACAGGCGAGCTGGAGGCCCTGGAACTGCGCGACGGCGACGCCTCCCGCTACGGCGGAAAGGGGGTCCTGCAGGCCGTGGAGAACGTCAACACCCGCATCCACGAGGCGCTGGCCGGCCAGCCGGTGGATGACCAGGCGGCGCTGGACCGGATCATGATCGACCTGGACGGGACCTCTTCGAAGAAGAACCTGGGGGCCAACGCCATTCTCGCCGCCTCCCTGGCCATCGCCCACGCAAGGGCCGCCTCCCGACGGGTGCCTCTCTACCGGTCGCTGGTGGATGCCGAGCGCTACCGCATGCCGGTGCCGATGATGAACATCATCAACGGCGGGGCGCACGCCAACAACCGGGTGGACATCCAGGAGTTCATGATTCTGCCGGTGGGCGCTCCCACCCTGCGCGAGGCGGTGCGCTACGGTGCCGAGGTGTTCCACGCCCTCAAGAAGGTGCTAAACGGCAAGGGCTACAACACCGCGGTGGGTGACGAGGGGGGCTTCGCCCCCGATCTGGGCTCCAACGAGGAGGCGATCGGCGTCATCCTCGAGGCGATCGAGGCGGCGGGCTACCGCCCCGGCGAGGAGATCTGGCTCGGCATCGACGCCGCCAGCTCCGAGTTCTACCAGGACGGGGTCTACAACCTGGCCGCCGAGGGGCGCCGCTTCTCCGCCGCCGAGTTCGCCGACTACCTGGCCGGCTGGGTGGAGCGTTACCCCATTATCTCCATCGAGGACGGCATGGCCGAGGACGACTGGCAGGGGTGGGAGATCCTGACCGGGCGTCTCGGTTCCAGGGTGCAACTGGTGGGCGACGATCTGTTCGTCACCAACACCTCCATCTTCCAGCGTGGCATCGAGCAGAAGATCGCAAACTCCATCCTCATCAAGCCCAACCAGATCGGCTCGCTGACCGAGACCCTGGAGGCGATCGCCATGGCCGACGGTGCCGGCTACACCGCCGTCGTCTCCCACCGCAGTGGCGAGACCGAGGACACCACCATCGCCGATCTGGCGGTGGCCACCACCGCCACCCAGATCAAGACCGGCTCGCTCTCCCGCTCCGACCGGGTGGCCAAGTACAACCAGCTCATCCGCATCGAAGAGGAGCTGGGTGACGCGGCCACCTATGCGGGCCGCGCCGCCTTCAACCTGGAGCTGTAGCCGCCGGCTGCAGCGGATCCCGTGGCCCGGTATCTCATCCTGCTGCTGCTGATCCTGCTGCTCAGTCTGCTGCAGTGGAAGCTGTGGCGGGGGGATGGAGGGCTGCAGGAGGTGCGTCGGCTGGAGGAGGCGGTGGCCCGCCAGGAGGCGGAGAACCGACGCCTCGCGGAGCGCAACCGGGCGCTGGCCGAGGAGGTGCTGGATCTTCGCAGTGGCCTGGAGGCGGTCGAGGAGCGGGCGCGCAGTGAACTGGGCATGATCAAGAAGGACGAGACCTTCTACCAGGTGGTGGAGGAGGAGCCGGCCCGATGATCCCCTTCCACGTGGTGATCCCCGCCGCCGGTGCCGGCCGACGGATGGGCGCCCCGCTTCCCAAACAGTATCTCCCCCTGCGCGGGGCCACCGTGCTGCAGCAGACCGTGGCCCGATTCCACGGGCTGGCGGGCCTGCGGTCGGTGACCATCGCCGTCTCCGCCTCCGACGACCGTTTCGATACCCTGCTCTTCCCCGTAGCGGTGAGGCGGGTCGAGGGAGGCGAGGAGCGGTGCCACTCGGTGCTCAACGCCCTGCGGGCGCTGGCGGTGGAGGGGGTCGCGGAGGATGCCTGGGTGATGGTCCACGATGCCGCGCGCCCCTGCGTGCGACGACAGGATCTGCTGGCGCTGGCCGAGGCGGTTGCCGGTCACCCCTGTGGCGGGCTGCTGGCGGTGCCGGTGCGTGACACCATGAAGCGGTCCGACGAGAGGGGTGATGTGGCCCGTACCGAGCCCCGCGAGGGGCTGTGGCACGCCCTCACCCCGCAGATGTTCCGCCTCGGCCCGCTGCGCCGTGCCCTGGAGGCGGCGCTGGCGGAGGGTCTCCTGGTCACCGACGAGGCCTCGGCCATGGAGCACGCCGGTCACCGGCCACGGCTGGTGCGGGGCCACGCGGACAATCTCAAGATCACTCTGCCGGAGGACCTCGCCCTGGCGGAGTTCCACCTCGCCCGCCTGGAGGAAGCGCCATGAGGATTGGCCACGGTTTCGATGTCCACCGTTTCGGTGACGGGGAGCGGGTGGTGATCGGCGGCGTCGCCATCCCCCACTCCCGCGGCCTGGTGGCCCACTCCGACGGCGACGTGCTGATCCACGCCCTCTGCGACGCCCTGCTGGGCGCCGCCGGTCTCGGCGACATCGGCCACCACTTTCCGGACACCCACGACTGCTTCCGCGACATCGACAGTCGCCGCCTGCTGCGCCACGTGATGGAAGTGGTGGCGAACGACGGGCTGGCGGTGGGCAATGCCGACTGCACGGTGATCGCCCAGGCGCCGAGGATGGCGCCGCACATCTCCGCCATGCGCGACAACCTGGCAGAGGATCTGGGGGTGGAGCGCAACCGGATCAACATCAAGGCCACAACCACCGAGGGGCTCGGCTACACCGGCCGCGAAGAGGGGATCGCCGCCCACGCGGTGGTGTTGCTGATCGAGAAGGACGTCCGCCTCACGTCGTGACCGATCTCCCCCTCCCCGAGG
>JALTLT010000274.1 GCA_027001815.1 Gammaproteobacteria bacterium
GTGTAGCAGCCAGGCGTAGATCACCGGCTTGAGCGCCAGCATCAGTATCGCCAGTCCCACCATCGGCACCACCACCCCCCCCATCTCCGGCCAGGGGAATCCGGCCCCCAGGGAGAAGAAGAACATCACCAGGAAGAAGTCCCGCAACGGCTTGAGACTCTCGGCGATATAGCGGGAGATGGGGTGGGAAGCGAGCGCCACGCCGGCAATGAAGGCCCCCATCTCGTGGGAAAGGCCCAGCAGATGGGCGAGATAGGAGAAACCGAGACACCATCCCACCGCCGCCAGGAACATGAACTCCCGGATGGTATCGAAACGGGCCATCACCGGCGTCAGCACATAGCGTTCGAAGAGCCAGGCCCCCCCCAACAGCAGGGGCAGCGCCGCCAGGCGCCAGGCCGCCCCGCTCCAGCCGGCACCTCCCTCCTCCCCCTGCAGGAGCAACAGGAAGAGGATCGCCACCACATCCTGGAGGAGCAGGATGCTGATGATGATCTCGCCGGTGTGGCGGTGATGGAGCTGATAGGTGGGCAACAGCTTGAGCCCGATGATGGTGCTGGAGAAGAGCATCAGACCGCCGGTGATCAGGGCATCCCGCAAGGGGAAACCGAACAGCATCAGCAGCGCCGCACCGGAGAGGGCCAGGATCGACCCGCTGGCGATGGTGACGAAGAGGGTCTCGCCGAACAGCTTGACCAGCTTCTGGGGATGGAGGTTGAGACCCAGCAGGAAGAGCAGGAACATGATCCCCACCTGGCTGATCTGCTCGATGGTGTCGGGGTCGTCGATCACCCCCATGCCCCACGGACCCGCCAGGGCACCGAGCAGGATGTAGGCCAGCAGCAATGGCTGACGGGTCCAGAGCGCCAGGCCGCCCAGCACGGCGGCACCGGTGAAGATGAGAAAGATGGCATCCAACATCGTCGTTCTTCGCTTCTCTCCCGTCGCTGGTGCCAACCGGACGGGTTGGCTAAACTGTACAGGACATGGAACGCACCGGCCCATGGCACCCAATCGACCGCCCGCCGGCCGGACTATCCCACACCCGCGCGAGCTTGTCGAACCGGCTGCCGGAAGCCGGCCCGCATCCATGCGGGCGAGCCCCCTTCCCCCGAGGCGTGATCACCCCGCCTCGTTGCTGGTGGCGGCGGAAGCCCAAAGCAGTACAATGGGAGACGATGCGGGCCGGATCCCTTGCGGGATTGACAGGCTGTTGAAAAACACCGTTTTTCGGCAGCCTGTACCGCGGTGCAGGGATGCACCGCCGTTTTCAATGACGGCAAGTCATTGAAAACGTGAGGAAGCCGGAAATCGCATTTTCGGCTTCCGGCGTTGAAAAAGGCCTGGACGGCCTTTTTCAACATCCTGTTAAAGGGTCCAGCCTGTCACGGCCCTGACTCGTTCAGGAACGACCGGGCTTGCTCTCCACCCAAAACCCGTGGACCTGCCATGGGTTTCGCTCCCGAGCGGCCCCCAGACGCACCTGTCCGGCGTCAGGATCCGCGATCCAACCATGAAGAAGGCGGGATCATGAAACCGAAGCTGCTGGAACAGAGCGTACCCAACGAGCTGTTGACCCGGACCCCCTTGCTGGGAATGGACGCGGACAGCCTCAGTCGCGACTTCCGCCACTATTTCAACCACACGCTGGGACGCGACAAGCACTGCCGTTCCGCCCACTACCCCTACGTGGCACTGGCCCTGACGGTGCGAGACCGGCTCATGGAGCGCTGGAAGAACACCCGCTACGCCTACGAGGAGGCGGACGCCCGCCGCGCTTACTACCTCTCCATGGAGTTCCTGATGGGGCGCACCCTCAACAACGCCCTGCTCAATCTCGGCCTGCGCGACCCGGTCAACCACGCCCTCCTCGACCTGGGACTGATCCTGGAGGAGATCGCCGATGCCGAGGCGGACGCGGGGCTCGGCAACGGCGGCCTCGGCCGGCTGGCCGCCTGTTTCCTCGACAGTTGCGCCACCCTCCAGCTACCGGTGACCGGTTACGGCATCCGCTACGAATACGGCATGTTCCGCCAGCTCATCCAGAACGGTTACCAGGTGGAGGAACCGGACCACTGGCTGCGCGACGGTCAACCCTGGGAGCTGGAGCGTCCGGAGTTCACCCAGCGCGTCCAGTTCGGCGGTCGTACCGAATCGTGGCACGATGCGGAGGGGCAGTGGCGGCGGCGCTGGGTGGACACCCACGATGTGCTCGCGGTGCCCTACGACCTGCCCATTCCGGGCTTCCGCAACGGAACGGTCAATACCCTGCGGCTCTGGTCGGCCGCCGCCACCGACGAGTTCGACCTGGGGGAGTTCAATGCCGGGTTGTACCCCGAATCGGTAGCAGCCAAGAACGCCGCCGAGAACATCACCATGGTGCTCTACCCCAACGACAGCTCCGAGAACGGCAAGGAACTGCGCCTGCGGCAACAGTACTTCCTCGCCTCGGCGAGTCTCAAGGACGTGCTGCGCCAGTGGATCGAACAGCACGGCGAGGACTTCTCGGAGTTTGCGGAGAAGAACGTCTTCCAGCTCAACGACACCCACCCGAGCTGCGCCGTGCCGGAGCTGATGCGGCTGCTGATGGACGAGCATGGTCTCGACTGGGAGGGCGCCTGGGAGATCACCCGCCGGACCATGGCCTACACCAACCATACCCTTCTCCCCGAGGCGCTGGAGACCTGGCCGGTACGTCTCTTCGAGCAGCTCCTGCCGCGACTGCTGGAGATCATCTACGAGATCAACGCCCGCTTCCTGGCGGAGGTGGCCCAGCGCTGGCCCGGCGACACCGAGCGGTTGCGACGCATGTCGATTATCGAGGAGGGTCCGGAACCACACATCCGCATGGCCTGGCTGGCGATCGTCGCCAGCTTCTCCATCAACGGCGTCGCCGCCCTCCACTCCCGGCTGCTCGAGCAGGGGCTGTTCCGCGATTTCGCCGAGATGTGGCCGGAGCGCTTCAACAACAAGACCAACGGCGTCACCCAGCGGCGCTGGCTCGCCGCCTGCAACCCGGGCCTGTCACGACTGCTGAGCCATACCATCGGCGACGACTGGCTCACCGAACTCTCCGCGCTGGAGAGGCTGCGCCCGCTGGTGGACGATGCCGCCTTCCGTCACCACTGGCGGACCGTCAAGTACGCCAACAAGCAACGGCTGGCCGAACTGGTGGAGCGGCGCTGTGGCGTCCACTTCCCCCTCGATGCCCTGTTCGACGTGCAGGTGAAACGGATCCACGAGTACAAGCGGCAGCTTCTCAACGCCCTGCACGTGATCCACCTCTACGACCGCATCAAACGGGGCGACACCGCCGAGTGGACGCCGCGCTGCGTGCTGATCGGTGGCAAGGCGGCCCCCGGCTACCAGATGGCCAAGCTGATCATCAAGCTGATCAACAACATCGCCGAGGTCGTCAACAACGACCCCCACACCGAGGGGCTGCTGCGGGTGGTCTTCCTGCCCGACTACGGCGTCACCGCCATGGAGATCATCGCCCCCGGCACCGACCTCTCGGAACAGATCTCCACCGCCGGCAAGGAGGCCTCGGGCACGGGGAACATGAAGTTCATGATGAACGGGGCACTCACCATCGGCACCCTGGACGGCGCCAACATCGAGATCCTCGAGCAGGTGGGCGACGACAACTTCTTCCTCTTCGGACTCACCGCCGAAGAGGTGGAGGAAACCCGACACCACTACGACCCGGCGGCGATCGTCGAGTCGGATCCGGATCTGGACCGGGTGCTGCGGTTGCTCACCTCCGGCTACTTCAACCAGTTCGAGCCGGGCATCTTCGATCCGATCCTCCACGCCATCCTCAGTCCCCACGACCCCTGGATGGTGGCGG
>JALTLT010000275.1 GCA_027001815.1 Gammaproteobacteria bacterium
GTATTCCCCCAGGCCCCCCTCGTAACACCAAGTGTCCGTCCGGTCTTCGATCTCGTCATGGAAGACCACCGTGAGCCCCGGACACAACACCGCCTTGGCACGCAACAGGTGGCGCAGTCGGTCCACCGCGAAACGGGGCGAATCGAAATAGCGCGGATCCGGCCAGAAACGGATGCGGGTACCGGTGTTGCGCCGCCCTACCGTGCCCACCACCTCCAGGTCGCTGACCTTCTCGCCGTGCTCGAAGGCCATGTGGTACTCCACTCCGCCGCGCTTCACCCACACCTCCAGGCGCCGGGAGAGGGCATTCACCACCGACACGCCCACACCGTGCAGGCCGCCGGAGAAACGGTAATTCTTACCGGAAAACTTGCCCCCGGCATGCAGACGGGTGAGGACCACCTCCAGCGACGGGATCCCCAGCTTGGGATGGACATCCACCGGGATCCCCCGCCCGTCGTCGGCCACCTCCAAGGAACCGTCCGCGTGCAAAGTCACCTCGATGCGCCTGGCGAAGCCGGCCAAGGCCTCGTCCACGCTGTTGTCGATGACTTCCTGAGCCAGGTGGTTGGGGCGGCTGGTGTCGGTGTACATACCCGGACGCAAACGCACCGGCTCCAGCCCCTCCAGGACCTCGATCTCGTTGTACGACTCACTCATGGAAGATCCGCAACCCTAAGGAAAGGCGAGCAATTTGCCACCGGAGAGCGTGGCTGGCAAGGCGAAGCGGTCAGAAGGCCCTCAGGCTACACGGGACGCAGAATCCAATGATGCCAGCCCGGGGCTGACCTCGGTTGGGCCGCCGGTCGATCTGCCGCCGGGACAGAAGTTCAAGCAAGGGCACCATCGAGCCCGTAATTCAGCGAGGAGGTGCGTGTTTCTTCGCAAAGGACTCAAAGGACTCAAACGCCTGGGCGGCAAGGGGTTTGGAGAACAGATAGCCTTGGAAGTACTCGCAGCCCAGTTGACGCAGGATCTCGAACTGGCGCTCGCTTTCCACCCCTTCGGCGACCACGGCCTGGCCCAGTTCGTGCGCCATGTGAATCATGGTGCGGACGATGGCCAGGTGTTTACCACCGGACTCGATGCGGGTGACGAAACTGCGGTCGATCTTGAAGGTATCGATGGGGAACTCGTGCAGTCGCGAGAGCGAGGAGTGCCCGGTGCCGAAGTCGTCGATGGCGATACGGAATCCAGTCGCCGAGAGTTCCTGTACCCGTTTCCGAATGACGTCGGCGGCCTCCATGATGGCCGTCTCGGTGATCTCGATCTGCAAGGCATCGAGATCCACCCCCTGTCGTTCGCAGATCCGGACGAAGGTTTCCGCCACCTCCTGACCGATCAATTGGGCGGGCGAGAGGTTCACCGAGAGCTTGAACTGCGGTCCGCACCAATCCGCCTCCCGCCGCCAACGGGCCAGTTGCGCGACTGCCTGTTCGAACACCCATTGGCCGATCCGGCCGATCTCCCCCCGCCTCTCCGCATGGGAAATGAACACGTCCGGCGGAATCGAGCCCATTTCCGGGGTTTTCCAACGCAACAACGCCTCCGCCCCCACCAGGGCACCCCTTTGCTCCACCTGTGGCTGATAGACCAATGACAGTTGCCCACGCTCCACCGCGTGGGGGATGTTCAGGGCGATGTAACTGGCCAGTTCGGCCCGCCGGCGCAAGGTCTCGTCGAAGGCCAGGACACCCCCGCGCCGGCCGGCCTTGGCCTCGGTAAGCGCCAGGGAGGCTCGCTCGATACAGGTCTCGGGGGAGTCGCCCGGCTGGCTCATGTACAAGCCGATGGTGGATTTCAAGGAGATGCGGTGACCGGCGAGGGAGACCTCGTCCGCCAGGGCATTCTGGAGGCGGGAGACCGCTTCGGCGACTACGCTCTCGTTCTCCTCCGCGGAGGTGGCGTGGGGGCCGCTGGCGATCAGGAAGCGATCGGCCTCACCCCGGGCGATCAGGCAGTCCGGGAGGATGCTCTGCATGCGTTTGGCGGCCTCCCTCAGTACCGCGTCGCCCATCCTGCGCCCGAGGGCATTGTTGATCTCACGGAAATGGGCCAGATCGAGGACCATCACCGCCACGGCGTATCCCTGCGTTTCCTGCAATGTGGTGTGCAGTTGCTCGACGAAGCGGGCTCGGTTCGGCAGGCCGGTCAGTTGATCGTAGTAGGCCAGGCGGCGGATGCGTTCCTGGCTCCGGTGGATCTCGGTCAGATCGACGAACAGGCCGGCATAGCGCACGACCTTCCCCTGCGCGTCGCGCAGGGCCATGATGTTGAGAAATTCCGGGTAGATCTCGCCGTTCTTGCGCCGGTTCCATATCTCGCCCTGCCATTGCCCGCGGGTCTCGATGGCATGCCACATGCGGCGATAGAAATCCGGCCCATGGCGGCCCGAGGAGAGGATCGACGGCGTCTTTCCCTTGATTTCCTCCAAGGTGTAGCCGGTGACGGTCTCGAAGGTGCGATTGCACCAGAGGATGCGGTTGTCGCTGTCGGCGATGATGACGCCGTGCTGACTGTTTTCGATGATGAGGTCCGCCAGGGCCTTGTCCTGTCGCATCCGGTACACCCGGATGACGATGGCCATGGTGGCGGCGAAGTCCTCCAGGACATCGGCCTCTTCCTGCCGAAACTCGTGGCCCGGTGCCACGTATAAGGTGTAGACGCCGAGCAGGCCCGTCTCGTCACGGATGGGTACCACGTAGTGACCGTGGTCTCCCATGCCCTCGTAACGGGTTTCGTGCCGATGATCCACGCACCCCGTGTGCAACAACGCGCCGCTCTGCGCCACCCGCCCACACAGACAGTGGCCATAGGCCACTTGGTTGCAGGCCCCCTGGATGTAAGGGCTGAAATTGACATGCGCCACGAGTTCGAGACGACGCTCTTCCGGGTGGGCGAGGAACACCCCGCCGGCATTGGTGGCGAGCCAGGGCAGTCGGGTGAGGGTCTTCAGGATGCTCAACAGGAGCGAACGCAGATCTTCACGCAGATGCGCCGCCCGTTCGGCGCCATCCATAGTAGTCAGTGGCAACGATGCGCCACTGTCGTGTTCTTCCATCGCGCGCCCTCCCGTCCCGATGCGCCCTATCAACGACCGCCCAAACCGGGCCCTTTAATGGAAACCAGTGGCCGGGCGCTTGCAAATCCCCAGATCGGGCAGGGGGAGAAGTCGTGGCGGGCGAGACGTCTTGGCGACAACCGGAGGCGGAGACGAGAAGGCACGGGCACTGTTTCTCGGGCCGGAAGGCGAGCTGGCGCCCCCCCTCGGACAGTTGTGTTCTGGTGTCAGGCCCTCCACGGCAGCTGGCGTTCATTCCCGCTTCCCCAACAGGGCCATCACCCGGCGCCAGCCCGCCTCGGCCTCGGGTCCGGCCTCACGGAACACCTCCGCCAATTGCCGGCGTTGCTCACCGGTCAATTGTGCCTCGAGGATGCCCCTTGGATGTGAGCCGCAACCGTTTCACCCGCCGGTCCCGGGAGTCTTGCCGCGACTGGATGTAACCGTCCTCCACCAACTGGCGCAACGGCCGGTGCAGGTACTGTTTGCTCACCCGCATGATCCCCAGAAGCTCATTGACGCTGCTCCCCGGGTTGCGCCCAACGAAATAGAGAATACGGTGATGCACCCGCGAATAACCCAGGTCCTCGAGGCGTTCATCGGGGTGGGCGGTGATGGCACGAAAAGCGAAATGCAGGGCCTCAAGCGCCTCGTTCATACGATCTTCTTCCGTTTTCCGGTCAACCATGCGGGCATGATAACGGAAGCGGCGGCGACGGCTCACTCAAGCATGCCGGGGGACACAAGAAACGATACGCGCCAAGGCACGCGACCTGGCCAGTCG
>JALTLT010000276.1 GCA_027001815.1 Gammaproteobacteria bacterium
GGGCAGGCCGTTCACGAACAGCACGAGGTCCGGCCGCCGCGCGCGCTTGCCCTCCACCACCGTGAACTGGTTGACCGCGAGCCAGTCGTTCCGCCCGGGGTGCTCCACGTCGAGCAGCCAGGCCTTGCCGTGCCGCTCCCCCTCGGGCCCCATCCACGACACGTCCACCCCGTCGGTGAGCATCCGGTGGAACCGCCGGTTGTTCTCGATGAGCGCCGGGCTGTCGGTTGTCAGCACCTTGCGCAGGGCCTCCTCGACGGCCACCCCTGGCAGGTCGGGATTGATCCGCACCAGAGCATCCCGAAGCCGCCCCACGAGCACCACGTCGCCATGGCTCTCCCGTTCCGGCCGGTCACCGTCCGGAGCGAGGTCCGGGCCGTAGGCGGTTTGCCAGCCCAGCGCCTGGAGTTCGGCGAGGGCCATCCGTTCGATGGCGTCTTCAGAGAGTTGGGTCATGGCCTGCTCCGCCGTTGCGCCCGCTTCCTGTGCCGGTAGAGACGCTCCGTAAAACCGCCCTCCCGCTCGAAATCCCGCGCCAGCCGCTCGACCTGCCGGTCCAGGAGATGGCAGGCCAGGTTCAGCAACGACAGCGCGGCATTGGCCACCAGACAGGCCGAAGGCAGGGGCCCGCACGGCCCCTCATGGACGGACACGGACGCTCCGCCGGGACCTTCGCCGCTTGTCGTCGCGCCGGCGCGGGTCCTTGAGCGTCCGTGGTCGTCCGTGTCGCTTTTGCCGGCCTGAATCGCCCTTCGCCGCTCCTCCGCCACCCACGCCCGCACCTCGTCCAACGTGCGGGGCCTCGACGCCTTGAACCGCACCAGCGCCGGATGGTTTGGCTCCAGCTTGGGCAGCTCCCGCTGGCGCAGGAAGTCCTCGTAGTCGAGCCGCAGTTCTTCGAGGCTCGCCCTGGCGACCTGCGTCAGTTTCAGCTCCATCTTTTTCGAGGTGCCCGAGGCCACGGAGCCCTCGGCGATGTTCTGGGTTCCCGACCGCGCCGCCTGCACCATCTGGTCGCGCGTGCGGCTTCGCCGGTCGATGTAAAGGTCGCAGAACCGGACGGTGACGTCGTAGATGAGCTGCGCCACCTGAAAGCTCTTGAGCTTTCGGTAGCCGCCGTGCTTCGGGATCAGGGGATCGTCCGCGGCACCCGGGCGGGTTGCCTCCCCGCGCCGGCCTCCGCGGACATTCCCGCGCGGGTTCATCCGACGGCCTCCAGAACCCTCTCCGCATCCGGCACGCGCAGCTCGCCTGAGATGAGCTTCGGTAGCAGCGTGTCGCGCAGGGTGGCGAGGGTGCGGGATTCAACCTCGCCTCCATAGCCCGTTTCAAAGAGGAACCTCACTTTTCCTTCAAACTCCACTAGCACTTCCGATGACGGCAAGAGCTGCGTATTCCCGTAGACAAAGTTACGGTTTAGGCCTGGCACAGCCGAATCGGCAGCGAGAGAGGGCAGGTCATGGCTAGAGAGGGCGTAAAACAGAAAATAGAGATTTATGCTCTTCGTCTTGGGAACCACGTAGAATGTAGTGTCGATAGGGAAGAAGTCCGTGGGAACCCACGTCACGATTCCTGGATTGCCTTTGCGGCCGATAACGATGCCGGGACCGCTTACGAGCGGCTCGTCATGCCATCCAACTTGGCCATTCGAACCGTAGACTGGTATCGGGCCGGGCCGGCGATCGGCTTTTTTGAGTGCTTTGCCGTAGGCAAGTTCCAGTAAGTCACCGAACGTTTTCACCCCCCACCCCTCCGGAATCGGCCCCAGCTCGGAGTCCTGGAAGCGGTCGGGGAAGAGGCGCAGGATGTGGTCGGGCAGGCCGAGGGCGTGGGGGTTGTCGCGGTAATGGGCGGCCTTGGCGGCGAACTTCTCGGGGATGGGGTTGCCGGCGCGCAGGGCGTTGACCACCACCGGGTCGAAGTCCACGAACCAGGACTTGAAGATGGCCTGCGCCATCGCCTCCAGCGTCTCGTTCATCCGCCGGTTCAGCTCGATCTTGTCGTCCAGCGTGCCCAGGATGTGGGCGATGGCGCGTTGTTCGGGAAGAGGGGGGTAACCTGCTTCGATGCTCTCTAGGTCACGCCTGGTGACGTGCCCTAAACCGGTCGTCTGCTTGTTCTGAGCGATTCGCACGAAATTGGGTCTAAGATACTTGAGGAGGTGATAGAAGAAAACCCGGTCAATACCATCAACGGGCGAGACCCGGAATATATGCTGATTGAGCCAACCTTGTGGGCCTCGCCACCAGAATGTGTCGATGGACGTTTCAGGCTGGCCTGACCAAGAAAAAAGGAGATCTCCAGGACGAATGCGAACAGCTTCATCGAAAGTCTGTTGAGTGAATTTAGTTTGGCCGGAGATTCCGCCCTTGATTTCTGCTATCTTAATGACAGGCATACCGTTGGAGCTAAACTGAACACTCCGAAATGCAAGCCCATTCACCCACTCTGCCATGGAGTACAGCGAACACCGCCGCCAGTGATCGGGCAATTTGGGGTGGTAAAGTCGGCTTTTGTTGTTTTCCATGGCAGAGTCACTCACCATGTCCCACCACCTCCACGTTCTTCTCCCTCCTCATCACCTTTCCTCCGCCGCCCCGAACCCGATCCGCCGCTTGGGTTCCGGCTCACGCTGGCTCATCAGCTCGCGGATGGCGTCGACCCCCCTTGAGGTCACATTTTGTGATCTCAAGATGTCGGCCTCCCGGAGGTGAGCACGCTGCCACATGGGGCCACCGGAAGCCGTACGCCCTCGATTTGCCGCCACTCAACCGGGAATATCCGTGCGATTATTTGCACGCGAGCGATTCCAAATCGTCCGCGTGCAATCGCGTCGGCAATCATTTTTGGATCCGTCCATATTTATTTGGAGCCCTCCATATTCTTTGGAGACCGTACATAAAACGCCCCTTTCTTGGCGTCGCGCATCTCAAGCTCTCCGCGGCCGACCAGCCGCGCCAGGAGGTCCCGGGCCTGGTGGGAAGCGATCCTACACACCTCCGCCGCCTCGCGACGGCGGGTGATGCGGCCGTTCATTCGACTCACGGTTCCCCCTCCCAGAAGCCGAGGGTCGTCAGGTTCTTCACGATCGCCTTCTCCAACCGGTGCGCCTCGTTGAACTGCTCGGAGAGCTTCTTCGTCAGCTCGGCCATCTTCTGCTCGAACGGCACGCCGTCGTCCTCCTGCTCCTCGGCGCCCACGTAGCGGCCGGGGGTGAGCACGTAGCCGTGGTCGCGGACCTCGTCGAGGGTGGCCGACTTCCACCAGCCGGGCTTGTCCTCGTAGCCTTCACCCCTTTTCCAGGCGTGGTAGACCTCGGCGATCTGCCGGATCTCGTCGGGTGTGAGCTCCCGGTGGACGCGGTCCACCAGCCGGCCCATGCGGCGGGCGTCGATGAAGAGGGTCTCGCCGGTGCGGTCCCGGAGGGTGGCCCCCTCACCCCCGACCCCTCTCCCCGAGGGAGAGGGGAGCCTGCCGCCCTTTTTGTTGCGGGTGACGAACCAGAGGCTCACCGGGATCTGGGTGGTGTAGAAGAGCTGGCCCGGCAGGGCCACGATACAGTCCACCAGGTCGTCCTCCACGATCCCCTTGCGGATGGCGAACTCCGCGTTGGTCGAGGTAGACAGGGAGCCGTTGGCCATGACGAAGCCGGCGATCCCGTTCGGGGCCAGGTGGTGGATGAAGGTAAGCGCCTTATGAACCGCCCCCCGGCGAGAGTTGGGCCAGGAGGTCCTACGGCATGTGCTGGGGCAGGAGCACCCGGTAGTCTTCCTTGGTCTTCGCGTACGGCACGCGCTCGAACACGTGCTTC
>JALTLT010000277.1 GCA_027001815.1 Gammaproteobacteria bacterium
TGCTGGACGACTCGGTCCAGGAGCTGGAGCAGCGGGTGCCGGTGCTGGGCGATCTGCCGGTCCTGGGCCATCTCTTCCGCTACAACAGCAGCAACAAGATCAAGCGCAATCTGGTGGTCTTCCTGCGACCGCGCATTCTCCGCGACTCGCAGCTCCACTCCACCATCACCGCCGGCAAGTACAACTACCTGCGGGCCCAGCAGCTCCAGATCCAGCGTGACGGAATCCTGCTGATGGAGGACGAGAGACGGCCCCTGCTCCCGGAGAACATCGAGGACATCAGCGACCCGAGAGAGTACGACCACATCCCGCCGACGACCCGTCAGCCGGATGCCAGCACCGCCCCCCCGGCGAGAGCCAGACCGGTACGGCAGGCGGCCCACAGCGAGTGGTGGAACGATGACGCAGGCGATTGAGTCCCTGGAGGCCCTGCAGCAGGAGGTGGACGAGGAGGGGGACGCCCCGCCTCACGGCGTCTCCTACGGCTACGCCCGCCGCCATGGAGTGATGATTCTCGAGGAGAGCGGAGAACGGATCCACGTCGGTTGCCGCAGCCGCTGTAATCCGGTGGTGATCGCCGAACTGCGGCGCCACCTGGGTCGGCCTCTCACCCTCGAGGTGCTGGAGGAGTCGGAATTCGACCGTCGACTCACCGAAACCTACGAAGCGGACACCAACCACGCCTTCCAGGCCATGGAGGATCTGGGTGACAACCTGGACCTGGCCAACGTGGCCCTGGAGCTGGGCGAACCGGAAGATCTGCTGGAGAGCGAGGACGACGCCCCCATCATCCGGCTGATCAACGCACTCTTCACCGAAGCGATCAAGGAGAACGCCTCCGACATCCACATCGAGGCGTTCGAGAAACGCCTCTCCATCCGCATGCGGGTGGACGGGGTGCTGCGCGAGGTGCTCACCCCCCCTCGCGCGCTGGCCCCCCTGCTGGTCTCCCGCATCAAGGTGATGGCCCACCTGGACATCGCCGAAAAGCGCCTGCCCCAGGATGGCCGCATCGCCCTCAAGGTGGCGGGGCGCGCCGTGGACGTGCGCGTCTCCACCATGCCCTCCAACTACGGCGAACGGGTGGTGCTGCGGTTGCTGGACAAGCAGGCGGGGCGGCTCGACCTGGTCCAGCTCGGCATGGCACCCGTGACCCTGGAGACCATGAACCGGCTCATCCACCGCCCCCACGGGATCATTCTGGTCACTGGCCCCACCGGCTCCGGCAAGACCACCACCCTCTATGCCGCCCTCTCCCGCCTCAACGACCGCTCACGCAACATCGTCACCGTGGAGGATCCGGTGGAGTACGACCTGGACGGCATCAGCCAGACCCAGGTCAATACCAAGGTGGACCTCACCTTCGCCCGGGGCCTGCGTGCCATCCTCCGCCAGGACCCGGACATCGTCATGGTGGGTGAGATCCGCGATCTGGAGACCTCGCAGATCGCCGTCCAGGCGAGCCTCACCGGCCACCTGGTCCTCACCACCCTGCACACCAACAGCGCGGTGGGCGCCGTCACCCGCCTGCGGGACATGGGGGTGGAGCCGTTCCTTCTCTCCTCCAGCCTCGAAGGGGTCCTCGCCCAGCGGCTGGTGCGGGTCCTCTGCCCCCACTGCAAGCGGCGCCACCAACCCTCGGCCCGGGACCGGGCGGTACTGGGAATCGAGGAGGGGCGGGAGGTACGGCTCTACGAACCGGTCGGCTGCGAGGCGTGCCACGGCACCGGCTTCCATGGCCGCACCGGGATCTACGAGCTGATCGAGATCGACGAGACCCTGCGCACCCTGATCCACGACGGCGCCGGCGAGCAGGAGATGCTGGCCCACGCCCGTACCCGAAGCCCCGGTATCCGCGAGGACGGCATCCGCCGGGTACTGGAGGGGACCACCACCCTGGAGGAGGTGATGCGGGTCACCCAGGAAACGTGACACGCACCGACTGAATCATGGGCGCCTTCTCATACTCCGCACTGGATCCCCGCGGCCGCCGCAAACGGGGCGTCCTGGAGGGAGACAACCCCCGGCAGGTCCGCCAGAAGCTGCGCGAACAGGGGCTGATGCCGCTGGAGGTGGCCGAGGTGGCCCAGGAAGCGACGCGCGGCGGCGGTTTCCAGCTCCGGCGCGGCCTCGGCGCCACCGATCTGGCGCTGGTCACCCGACAGCTCGCCACCCTGCTGCGTTCCGGACTGCAACTGGAGGAGGCGCTGGGTGCCGTGGCGCGCCAGAGCGGCCGGGAACGGGTGGAACGCATCCTCCTCGCAGTACGGGCCAAGGTGCGCGAGGGCCATACCCTGGCAGCCGGTCTCGCCGAGTTCCCGGCCGCCTTCAACGACCTCTACGTGCGCACCGTGGAGGCGGGAGAGCAGGCGGGACATCTCGACCTGGTGCTCGAGCGGCTGGCCGACTACACCGAGAGTCGGCAGGAGATGCGCCAGAAGACCCTCCTCGCCCTCTTCTATCCGGCCCTCCTGGTGCTCATGTCGATCGCCATCCTGGTCGGCCTCCTCACCTTCGTCGTCCCCAAGGTGGTGAACGTCTTCGAGAACGCCGGTCAGGAGCTTCCCTGGCTGACCCGGACGCTCATCCAGGTGAGCGACTTCCTGCGCGAGAACGGCGTGCTGCTGCTGGTCGTCCTGCTGGTGGCGCTGTTCCTGTTCCGCCAGCTGATGCGCCGGCCGGGGCCGCGGATGGCGGTCCACCGGCTGCTGCTGCGCCTGCCCCTGGTGGGGCGCCTGACCCGCGGCGTCAACGCCGCACGCTTCTCCCGCACGCTGGCGATCCTCACCGCCAGCACGGTACCGATCCTCGAGGCGATGCGCATCTCCGCCCGGGTGCTCACCAATCTGCCCATGCGCGAGGCGGTGGAACAGGCGGCGGTGCGGGTACGGGAGGGGAGCAGCCTGCACAAGGCGCTGGAACAGACCGGATACTTCCCCCCTCTCACCCAGAGCCTGATCGCCAGCGGCGAGGCCTCCGGCGACCTGCAGGGGATGCTGGAGCGTTCGGCAGTGATTCAGGAACGGGAGGTGGAGACGCTCATCAGCGCCTTTCTCGGCCTCTTCGAGCCCCTGCTGATCGTGCTCATGGGCGGCATGGTGCTGATCATCGTGCTGGCGATCCTGATGCCCATCTTCGACCTCAACCAGTTGGTGGCGGGATGACCGCCACCGGCCATGACGGGGAATCTGCCCGCCGTCACTGGAGATCGAGGGTCACGGTGCGGGTCTGTCCGCGCCGCTCCACCTGCAGCACGAGCTGACCGGCATTGCCGAGGTCGTCGATGAGCTGCAGGGCCTGCATCTCGTCGGAGAGAGGGATACCGTTGACTGCCGTGACGATATCCGCCGGTTGCAGGCCGAGCTTGTTGTAGAGCGTACGATCCCGCTTGGGCAGGATGCGGAAACCGCGTAGCTGACCGCCCGTCTTCACCGGCAGGAATCGCAGATAGTCGAGCACCTTCTCGGGCGTCTCCTCCAGCATGCCCTTCAGGCCGGTGAGATCCCGCGCGCCCGCCTTCGACGCCGCCGTCCGGGAGAGGGCCTCCGGCACCTCGATCTCCACCTTCTTGGGGAAACGCAAGGTCTCCAGGCCACGGTTGCCGGCGAGGATCACCCGGTCGGCATAGACCTCCCTGAGCACCCGCCCATTGGCCACCTCGCGACCCACACGGTAGTAGAGCTGGCCACTGCCGGGCTTGGCGATGATCGCGGCCCCCCGCGTGGGGTCGTGGTCGACGAACACGCCGTGCAGGGTGAGGTTGAGGCGGGTCTCCGGGGCATCGGCGACGGCCTCCTTGCGCTGCTCG
>JALTLT010000278.1 GCA_027001815.1 Gammaproteobacteria bacterium
GCCCTCGCCTTCGAACCCACCGGCGATGCCGAGAGAGCCGCCCGTTTCGTCCTCTGTGACGGACGGGGAGCCTCGTCGGCCCGGGCGGTGATGGTCGCACGAACCGGCCGGGCGCGGATTCTGGAGACCGACCTCGACGGGAGTCCCCTGACATGTCCCTGAACCGCGAATCCGGATTCACCATGATCGAGCTGCTGGTGGCGCTGCTCGTCCTGGCGGTCGGTCTGTTGGGAATGGCCAGTCTACAGGCAGTGGGGATGCGTCAGACCATCAATGCGCAGCTCACCAGCCAGGCCGTCAACCTGGCACGGGACATGGCCGAGCGCATGCGCGCCAATCCCGTCGGTATCAAGGCCGGGGCGTACGATGCGGTCACAGGCAGCGAGCAGGACCCCGGGTGTCAGCCTGTCTGCTCGCCGCTCCAGCAGGCGGCGCTCGATGCCTTCGAGTGGGCGGACGGGGTCCGTCGGGCGCTGGGTGGCTACGACGACAGCGGCAATGACAACGGCACCGTGGTCAGCCTGGTCACAGCCAATGCAGACGGTACATTCACCATCCGCGTGGGCTGGAACGAACTGGGTGAAGAGGGGGCCCAGGGAAACAGTTTCGTTCTGAGGTTTCAGCCATGATCGTTCGTCGCTATCTCCCGGAGAGCGGTTTCACCGTGGTGGAGATGATGATCTCCGTCACCATCAGCCTGTTGCTGCTGATCGGACTGGTGGAGCTGATGGTGGGCAACAAGCAGAGTTTCAATACCCGCGAAGAGATGGGAGTCCTCCAGGGAGGGGCGAGGCACGCCCTTTCGGTTCTCGGCAGGGATCTCGAGATGGTGGGGCACTGGGGTGGCATCGACTCCGGGATCGAGAACCTCGCCACCGGTACCGTGACCGGGGTCGGCGGGTGTGACGAGGCGTGGGCGCTGGACGTGGATACCCCCATCCGGGGTTACGAGGGGGCCGCCGACATCACGGGCGTCGACGGTCTGCCCAGCAACTGCGTGGCTGCCTCTCACTATGTACCGCAGAGTGACCTGGTGGTGGTTCGTTTTGCACAGGGCGATCACTGGGTGCCCTCTGCGCTGGTCACCTCGCCCCCCTACGACGGCCGGATCTTTTTCCGCTCCGTGGCGGGCGTGGGTGGGGCGCTCTTCCTTGGCGCCGACGACATCCCCACCGATCTCCCGGATCAGGATGGCGCCTACAACTACCCGTACGTGGTGGCCCTCTACTATCTGCGACCGTGCCGGGTGGTCACCGCCGCGGGGTGCAGCGATGGCGTGCCGACCCTCGTGCGGCTGACATTGAGCGACACCTCGCTGGTGGAGGAGGCAGTGGTGGAGGGAGTCGAGCAGCTCCAGTTCAGCTACGGGGTCGATTCGGATCGGGACGGTGCGGTGGAAGGATACGTCGATGCCTCGGCCGTCAAGGATTGGCAGGATGTGATCAGTGTCCGCTTCGGTCTGATTGTTCGATCGGAGAAGGAGGACGACAGCATCACCGACACGGCGGTCTACGATCTGCCCGGAGAGTTCACCTGGAGTCCGTCGCAGACGGATGCCGGCTATGCGCGCAAGAAGTTCGTCCAGACCATCAAGTTGAGGAACATGTTATGAGTGGAGGAGTTGAGTGGCGGTCGTCCGGCATGTCCAGGCAGGCGGGTTACGTACTTGCGACCAGTCTGATCTTTCTGCTGGTGATCACCATGGTCGCCGTGGTGGGTATGCAGAGCACCTCCATGGAGTACAGCATCAGCACCAACACGGCACTCGCGACCCGTGCTTTCGAGGCGGCCGAAGGAGGCAGGGCGGCAGCCGACCAGGTGCTGGACAGACACATCTTCGAGAGGGGTTGGGGGGACGAGGTGGATCTTCCTCCCACTGTCACGGTGCTCGACAAGGATGGCGACAACGCCTCCGACGTCCTTTTTACCGACAACAGCGAGGGGGCGGATGCCCTTCTCAACGAATCTGCGCTCGAGACGGATATCACCTTCCGGGTGGACGCCGACGGTGACGGAAAATACACCGGTGACGAGGATGCCAAGGCCGACATCATGGTCTACAAGACCGGAGTGGTGGCGGCGACCGGCGCGGCGACTGCCATGGTGTCCGGTTACGAGGGGCTGGGCAAGGCCTCCGCGGCCGGTGGCGCCCATATCTACTTCGAGATCCGCAGTCGGGGGGAAGCCCCTGGCGGTGCCAAGGCGATCACGGCCAACACCTTCCGCGTCGTGGTCAGAAACTGATTACCGCGTTGGAACAGACTCAAGCTGAGTGACTGGTGCATTCCATGAAGAAGAGAGAGCGGACGACAATCCTGCAGAGAGTGGCGAGACGATATGTGGCGGCGGTTGCGGTCGCGGTTGCAGTCGTGGCTTCGGCTACGGCCCCCCATCTCGTGGCGGCGCCCACCTCCAGCTACCAGGCCGTTCCTCCCTTCGTGGCGCAGAACACCGGCAAGCCGAACGTGATCGTCGCCCTCGACATATCGGGCTCCATGAAGATCGTGGCCTACCGTGATACCGGAGCCGGGAACTGGAAGACGGGCCTCCATGACGACTTCGATCCGACGGTCTCCTACTTCGGCTATTTCGAGAGTGACAAGAAGTACACCTACGATATCGGCAAGGGGTTCTTCGTCGAGTCCGCCGGTGGGGAGTGGGACGGGAATTTTCTCAACTGGCTGGCCATGCGCCGCATGGATGTGGTTCGCAAGGTGTTGGTGGGAGGGAAGGTCCGTGACCGTGCAGGCGAGGTGATCGGCGGGCAGACCTGGTATGTGCTCGAAGGACAGAACGAACCATACGACTACAGTTTCCGCAAGGCCTATACCAACAGCGCGGCCTACTCTCCCATCCCCAACGGTGAAGAGGTACTGATCAGCAACGGCCGTATCATTCCGACCAACAAACAGTCCAAGTACGTGGTTCCCCTGAGTGACGAGATCGAGGTGGGACGGGTGACCATGGCCTGGGATCTGGGAGATCCCTGGATGGAGGTGGAGTTCGCCAATACCTATATCGATCCAGTCGTCGTCGCTCTCTCGGTCTCCTACAACGGAGGTGATCCGGTGGTGGCGCGGGTCAAGGACGTGGGCGCAGCGATCGGCACCAACGGGGGATTTCGTGTTCGTCTCCAGGAGTGGGACTATCTGGACGGTGCCCATACCACGGAAGACATCATCTACGTGGTAGCGGAGCGCGGGCTCCACTATCTGCTGATGTCCGATGGCAGCCTGGTACAGTTCGAGGCGGGGAAGGTGCTCACCGATGCGACCAACACGAAGGGAGGTGGGTGGTACGCGAGCGTGGCGCTGAGCGGATTCCCTTCCACTCCGGTGGTCTTTGCCGGGGTGAGCACCCACAACGAGACGGAGGACGAGACCACCACCTCCAACGGTACCCGCGTGGTGACCCCTCGCATCCGGAGCGTGAGCGCGTGGGGGTTCGACGTGACCATGCAGGAACAGGAGGCGAATGCCGCTCTCTCCCATGTCCAGGAAGAGATCCATTTCGTTGCGATCGAACCGGTGGTGGGGGATACCGCCTTGGGCAATACCCCCCTGGAAGTGGGCGTGACGCCGGATGTCGTGAACCATTCCTGGTATACCCTCGATTTCTCGACACCCTTCCCCGACAAGCCCCTGTTCGGCGCGGTGATGCAGACCGCGGACGGTTCGGACACGGCGAATGTCCGTTTCGCGAATGCCGTTCACAGCGAGACCCAGGTCGATATCCAGATCGACGAGGAACAGTCGGGGGATTCCGAGACGTGGCACACGAGTGAGGCGGTGGGATATATCGCGGTTCCCGACAGTGGTGACTGGGCGATCCGTATCGGACTGACCGAGGAACCCACCGGAATCATCCAGGACAATGCGGGCGGTATGCGTTTCGGCCTGACCGTCTACAACTATGATCATACCCGCAGTCCGACACGGATCTATACCGGCAACCGGATGGATGGTGGAACCTTCTATCCCTGTTATCCGGATGTGAGTCTGCCGACCGCGTCGCGCTCCAACTATGACATCTGCCTCGAAACCCATGTCAAGTCGCCGCTGGAGAACATCATCCGCGTGATCGAGGAGCATCCCCTGATCTGGGGTGTGACGCCCATTGCCGAGACACTGTATGACATCTACGGATACGTGGCGCAGAAGGACAACAATCGCAACGGTCATGTCTACTGGTACGACAACGGCACGGAGAAGGACTATCCGGGTCTCTATCCCACCTACAAGATCGACAACGCCTGGGATCCCTACTACTACGACGAGTACTCGGCGAAACTGCCGTGCGTGAAGACCTTCGTGCTGCATTTCAACGATGGCGAGCCGTACAAGGACTGGGACACCGGTTACGACAATTGGGGCAACACCCACGTCCACCCCTCCATTCCCGGTAATCCGGACGGGGATGGGAAGACCGGCATGAACGAAATGCTCGATGACATGGCCCACTACATACGCAGCAACGACTGCCGGGGTGACCTCGCGGAGCATCAGGAGATCATCTCCTATTACGTCTACGCCGCGCTGGGCGAAGGCGAGATCAACAACACCTCGACCCGTCGCATGCGCGAGGCGGCGGCCAACGGCGGCTTCGTCGATGTGGACGGAGACCATCTTCCCGATCCTTCCCACCCGGCCGACTTCATCAGCTACTACCAGACCGCCCTCAATGGAGGAAGTTGCGAAGTCAACGAGTGGGACGACAACGGCGACTGCAATCCGGACACCTTCTATCTGGCCAACAACGGCTACGAGCTGGTGACCGAACTGACGGCGGCATTCCAGTCGATTCTGCGTCGGGCATCGTCGGGGGGAGCCGCCTCCGTGATCTCCGCTGCCGCAAACGGTGAAGGGGCAATCTACCAGGCGATCTTCCAGACCACACTGGTGGACGGGGCCTACAGCGTGGCGTGGACCGGCGATGTCAACGGCCTGTTCGTGGACGATGGCGGAAACATGCGGGAAGACGACGGGGACAAGGTGCTGGAGGATGCCGCATCCGATCCCTACGTGGACATGTGTTACAACGTGGCGGAGAAGAGCGTCCGCATCAAGACCTCCACTTCGGAGGCCGACCGGCCCACGGCAGCGGACGTGGAACTCTGCTCGACCACCCTCTTCGACCGGGGACTGCTCGATCTCAACTACCTCTGGAGTGCGGGGGACTACCTGGCGGGCCTGACCGACGCTCAGGTGGAGCTGCAGCGTCCCTACAGCTCCACGTCGCCGGGCAGGTACATCATCACGGCGATCGACTCGGTGGGCGGCAACGGCCTGATCGATGGTGGATCGGAGGTGGTGGACTTCCTGCCAGCCACTTTCCCGGACACGCTGGCGGGATTGCTGGGGGCAGCCGACGCTACGGAAGCCGAAGCCATCGTGCGCTGGATCCGCGGTGTCGACGTGCCGGGTATGCGTTCTCGCCAGATCTCCGGCAATCGGACCTGGCGGCTCGGCGACGTGATCTATTCGACGCCGACCACCGTCGCCCGCCCGTCGGAGGCATTTGATCTCCTGTACGACGACAGCTCCTACCGGATCTTTCTCGACCAGTACAAGCACCGCAGGCACATGGTATACGCGGGGGCCAACGACGGCATGCTGCATGCCTTCAATGCAGGTTGGTACGACTCCGTCAACCACCGTTTCCTCAATGCGCCCCCTGGGGGAACCGACTATGAACTGGGGGCGGAGTTGTGGGCCTATATCCCTTACAATCTTCTTGGTCACCTCAAGTACCTCACCGACCCCACCTACGGAAAGGCGACGGGGAATCACGTCTACTTCGTGGACCTCAAGCCCCGCATCTTCGACGCACGCATCTTCACCTCCGATTCGAAGCATCCCGGGGGCTGGGGCACGGTGCTGGTCGGTGGCATGCGGTTCGGCGGCGGTGAGATCGACGTGGATGTCGACATCACCAATCCCGGCAGCGATGTACGCACGCTGAGGTCCGCCTATTTCATCCTCGATATCACAGATCCCGAGTCGCCTCCCGAGGTGCTCTACGAATTCTCCCATCCCGATCTGGGCTTCACCACCTCGGTCCCGGCACCGTTCGTGGTGGGCGGGGAGTGGTACCTTCTGTTCGGTTCCGGCCCGGACGCGAATCCGACCGGAATCCAGGAGGCTTCGAGGAGTTCCAATGGCAAGCTCTTCCTGCTGAATCTGAAGACCATGGCCCTGGAGCCGGCTTTCGGCACCGGCGGCATTCTCACCCTCCCGGAGCTCAAGAGCTTCATTTCCGATCCCGTGGCCGTGGACTACGGCCTCGACTACAATGCCGATGCCATCTATTTCGGTTCGGTGTCCGGCACGGTCGGGTCATGGAGCGGAAAGCTCTACCGCATCCAGACCCAGGACAACTCGGGCCTGCCGATCAGTGTCGGCGCCTGGTCGCCCACTGTCTTCTATGATGCAGGGAGGCCTGTCTCGGCACGTCCTTCGGTGGCTCTGGACAGTTCCCTCAACCGCTGGCTGCTGGTGGGTACGGGTCGCTTCTATACTCGCTACGACGCCACGGATATCTCTCAGGAATATTACCTGGGACTCAAGGAGACACGGGACGTGAACGGGGATTTTACCTGGGGAACCGTGGATCCGGCCTCCCTGGTGGATGTCACCAATGCGGAAGTGAGGGAGAACTCACGTCTCGTCAGTGGTGTCTCGCTGACTCCCGATCTTCCCGTGGGTGCCACCTTCGACGATCTGGAGGAGCGGATGATCGCCTACGACACCGACCCGGTGGGGGGCTGGATCAAGCTTCTGCAACCGGTCGGAAACCGGGTCATCGGCGAGGCGACCGTGCTCGGCGCCACTCTCACCCATACATCCTATCAGCCGTCGGCAGCGGCCTGCTCGTTCGAGGGGACATCCAAGCTGCACGCATACAACTTCACCACGGGGACAGCCGGTCCCGAGGAGATCATCGGTTTGAGCGGGAGCCCGGACGGTGATGGCAATCGGGTATTGAGTACAGAGATCTCTCTCGGCGTGGCCCCGGCGCTCACCCCCAGCCTTCATATCGGTACCGGGTACGATTCCGACAACCAGTCGAAGGCCTATGTGCAGACCTCCACCGGCAAGACGATTGCCATCGAGCAGAAGAACAGTCAGCCCGTACGCAGCGGGGAACAGAGTTGGCGGCGCATTAAGGGTCGGAGGATCACACAATGAATGGATCTAAACCACGTCCATCCGGAAATCGGAGTGAGCACGGCATGTCTCTTGTCGAGCTGGTGGTGGCCATGGCCATATTCGCCATCCTCGCCGCGTTTGCCTACCCGGCCTATCAGGGACAGATGCGGGAAGCGAGGCGCGCCGACGGACAGACGATCCTCCTGGCCGCCGCTGCCCGCCAGGACAGGTGGTTCTACAGCAATGGTACCTATACCACGAGCATGAGCGATCTCGGCTACTCCGTGGATGGTTCGGGCAATGCCGATTCTTCCGAGGGATACTACAAGGTGGCGGTGGTCACTCCGACTGCATCCTGTCCTATTTCGAGCTGCTATGTCCTGAGAGCCACGCCGCAGGGGGGGCAGGCATCGGATGGAATCATGGAACTCACCTCGACGGGTATCCAGCGGCGAGACAAGAACAACGACGGGGACACCTCCGATGCAGGAGAAGATAGCTGGGGCAAGTGACCGACCGGCCTCGCCAGCCTTTAGCAGGCTGTTGAAAAACTCCGTTTTTCTGCAGCCTGTGCCGCGGTGCATGGATGCACCGCCGTTTTCAATGAGGCCAGCAGCCTGTCGAACTTCAACCTGGAGGTCACTCCGCCTCTCGGGGCCCCGCGGAAAGCACCGGAACCTGACCGCCTGTCGAAGTCCGACAGGCTGCTGGCCTCATTGAAAACGCGAGGAAGCCGGAAATCGCATTTTCGGCTTCCGGAGTTGAAAAAGGCCAGGACGGCCTTTTTCAACATCCTGTCAGTTACGAAGATTCACCACCTGCTCGTATTCGGTGATCGCCTTCCCTCCGTCGAAATTGTCGGATGAGCGGCTCACCGTCAGGCGGATTCTGACACTCCTCAGCGACTCGAGAACCCGTGTCGGGTTCGTCTCTCCATCGATCGCCAGCGCCGCTCCTCCCGCATCGGTGGGGGGGATGGTGTCCGACCACTGGAGACCGTCGTTGTCCACATCGAATCCGTAGGAGAACTGCAGATTGGCCACGTTGGAGATCACCTTGTGCTGGTTTCGGTACAGCCACACCACCTGGTCGTTCTCCTTGCGATCGAGATACCAGGTGATCGCCGGAACCACCAGACTGGAATCCGCGAGGTATTGCCTCTCGATCGACTCTCCCGACGCGAACTCCAGCTGCGGAGGCGTGACGAAGGAGATGCGGTGACCCTCGATGCCGGCTTCTCCCAGGGCGTTCTTCCCGTACAGGATCATGCCCGCCTGGCTCTTGAAGTCGGTATCGAGGCTTGTCTCCCGATCGCAGTCGTTGACGGAACACTCCTCCCCCACATTGAGATTGAGGGTGAGGTCGGTATCCCCGGTGGGAGTGGTCACCTTCGCGGAAACGAGCGTACTTCCCGCACTCACGTCTTCGACGAGTTCCGCACGATATCCTCCCTTCTCCCGCCGGCCGGCGATCAGGGAATAGAAATCGGGTGATGACTGGACATCCCCATCCTCCGCTCCGTTGGTCGTGACATCGGTAAGGATCTCCCAGCCGTCTGCGATGAAGATGCGATCGGTCGCCACATCGTCTTCCTGGTCCCCATCGTTGTTGAGATCCACATCGAGTGTCTCCTCCGAGATCACTTTTCCTCCGTCGTGGGAAGCGACCCTGGTGATCGGAGGAAGCCCGAATCCCGCCATGTTGAGATCCCGTTGCATGAGGCGAAGGGCGAGTTTTGCTTCGGCATCGGCGGTGGTGAGCTCGATACTGGAGCCGGTGATGCGGGAGAAGTTGATGTATCCACCGACGACCCCCACCAGCACCACCGATATGATGGCCAGGGCGACCATCAGCTCGATGAGACTGAAACCGCTTTCGGAGGGAGTCGGTTTCCGGCGGCTTCTGCCCGCATGGCGGGCATGGGCGAATCCCGTCTCCGATCGGCAAGGGGGCCGGCTGGGCATCCCGTTAACAGGCCGTTGAAAAAACCGGTTTTTCGGCGGCCTGTGCGCGGTGCAGGGAGGCATCGCCGTTTTCGATGACATCGAGTCATTGAAAACGGGAGGAAGCCGGAAACCGCGTTCTCGGCTTGCGGTGTCGAAAAAGACCGGGACGGCCTTTTTCGACATCCTGCTAAGTGTCGTTCCACCAGCCGCGTATGGAAGTGGAATGGGAGAGGCGGGTCGACTCGGCAGATTCATGGCTTGCGCTCGTTGAAGAAGGTGACTTGCAGGTGGTCGACGGGGCGTTCGGAGAGTGCCCCGGCGCTCTTCCAGTAGACCACGATGTTTCCGCGGGCGAGGACATCCTGGAGCAGATACCATTCGTCGATGGCGAGCTTGATCACGAAGCGATGGACTGCGCCACCGGGGTCGCGTTTCTCGACACCCAGCCACCGAAGATAGTCGTATCCATCAGGCAGCGTGGTGTCGACTCCGGCCATCTGAAACGGCTCTCCCAGGCCGCTGAAGGTGGTAACCCAGCCATCCGCGGCAGGGAAGGCGGTGTCCGGGTCGTGAAGCTGGAGATTGGTGAGCGTCTTGATCTCGTCGATCAGTCCGACGGTCGTGTCCCGGGCGAGCTGGAGTTCACGATCGGCGCTGCTCAGACGAAGGGCCGTCGCCTGCATCCCCAGCAGGGCGAGCAGGCCGATGGCGAGGATGACGATGCTGACCAGCACTTCCACGAGCGAGAACCCCTCTCCACGGGAGGGGGGCTGCGTGCAAGGGGAGCGGATCGCGATCATCTCGTCACCTCCTGCCAGCAGGTGGGCGAGTCGGTCTTGTAGCCATTTCCAAGGTCGCATCCGCTGGTATTCCACTCCTCGTCATTGACGCGGAGATAGTTTCGGGTCGCCCCCGTGAGGGACGTCACCTCCAGCCTCGCCACCATCCCGTTCCTGGAGACGTAGAGATTGCGGTTCACGGCACCGAGGTTGAGGATGGATCCGAGGGTGTTGAAGACGATGCGTCGGTCGGGGAGGGTGGTGAACGGGTCGATCTCCACATTGCCGGCGCACAGCGCATCTCCCGGCTGCCCATGGACGGATACCGTCTCTCCTTCCGTGTAGGCCCCATCCCGATCCGCGTCGATGAACAGAATGTAGAATTCGACTGAACCGTCACCATCCAGATCTTCGGGTGCGCTGCCATTGGCCAACTGGAGCACCGCCCGTTCCCCTTCCACCTCGGCCAGGCTTCGCGCCTGCTGGAGATCGGCGGCGATGCGGAGCGTGCAGTCCCGGGTGTAGGCCATGTCGGCATCGCCCATCAACGTGGTCCCGGCGATCACCGCCATGAATCCGACGATGGCGAGTACCACCATGATCTCCGGCAGGGTGAGCCCTGCCTGCCGGGCTGTAAGAAGGGCGGGCCTCCCGGTAGCCGGCCCCGGCGGCGGAGCATCCATTCTGCACATCATCTCTTCTCCCGCCAGAGGAGGATGTCGAGGGCGGTGGAGAACTTGTTGGGATTGAGTTTTACCTCCTCCAGTTCACCACTGGTATTGCTGGTGATGCCGGTGGCAATGGCGGATCCGCGACCATCCTGCCCTTCGAGGATGACGGGCTGGGAGGGAATCCCGCTCGCCTGCAACTCGACACTGCGGACCTCGGATATCTCCTGTCCCCCTTGTGAGACCTCCAGGAACAGGTCGCTCTCCACGCCTCCCGTCAGATAGTTGATCGCGTAGAATCGGGAGATCCCGCCTCCGCACGGATCGTCCTTCGGTTCGAAGGTGGTGAAGAATACGAATCCACCGTACACCTCGGCGGCCTTCAGCACCCGCTCGTTGACGCCCTTCGAGGAGTGCTCTCCAGTGGTGGTCTCCAGGATGTAATCGGCACTGTCGTCGTATCCCAGCAGGATCATCCACGATTCCGCGGCGGGGTTGTCGCCGGCCGAGGTATCGGTCATGTTGATGAGGGATGCATCACCCTCGTAGGGGGTCGTGCGGTCCCGCAGTGCATAGAACGCCTGGCGCGGATAGGAGTCCCGGTATTCGTCATAGTCTCCGGTGCCGAAATAGACCCAGAACTCGCCCTCGTCGGGTCCCTTGGCGACCCGGGGGATGACGGTGACGGGGCGTTCCACATCGAATGGCAGGGCAGTGGTCTCATAGTCGTCCGGGACGAACAGCATGTCTCTGCGCCCAAGGGTGGCACCGTCGGCGAGCGCCTCCAGGCGCTCCCCCGTCAGTCGCCACATGGCGCCGAAGTAGTCCCCGAAGTAGATGGAGCTGAGGGAGCCGTCGGCCGCATTGCGCAGTGCGGTGATGTCGGTCAGGACATTGCCGATCTTGTCGCTGACCCGGATCTGCTTGAGAATCTCGCCCGTATCCAGCCGGATCACCGTGAGCCAGGCGTTCTTGCTCTCCAGATTGGCCAGGTAATCGGTGTCCCAACCGGAACCCAGGACGGCCACCCAGTGGTCTCCCAGCTTGCCCAGCGCGGGCGCCGAGATGGTGGTACCGATGAGGGCATGGTCACCGCTGTTCTCCCAGAGCAGAATCGGGTTGTCGGGATCGGTGATGTCCATGGCGAAGAACGACAACCCGCCCCGCCCGAGGAGACCGAAGAGTATGGTGCGCCAGCGGCCTCCCATGCGGATGTCGATGGCCCGCAGCAGGCCGTCCGTGAGGTACTCATGGGTGGCGTCGGTACTCTTCTCCAGGTGAGGGAGTACCGCATTGGGGATGAAGGCCCACAGCTCGGTCGCCTGAGAGTCCGGGATGTAGGTGTCGAGGCCGGTGACCGCGTCGGTGCCCCAGTGGGCGATCCGTACCGCGTGCAGCATCCCTTCGTTGGTCATGAAGTAGCTGACCAGGTCGCGGTCATCGTACCGTTCCACGAAGTCGGTCCAGTAGTCCTGGTCCGCATAACCCATGTTGGGAATGCCTACCTGGAGCGGATTGGAGTGGAGCAGGTCGGCGATCTTCCACTGCTCATCGGCGTCCGGCACGCCGTCCCCATCACCGTATCCCGGAACACCGTCGAAATTGCGGCTGAGGCTGCGGGTGTAGAGTCCATCGCGCTGGGGCTCGACGTAGTAACCACGCACATAGCGGATCAGACGCTCGGTGGGGTCGAACTGACCGTCGTCGGCGTCACAGGAGCCGTTTGTGCCGAGCATGTCTCTCAGTGTGCTGCAGCGGGCCATGTCGAAGTCGAGCAGCGTGCCGTAGCCATCCGAGGTCAGGATGCGGCGGTTCCCGGGGGCGGCACCATTCTCTTCCCCGGGGTCTCGCTGCATCAGGAAGTATCCGACACCGAGGGGGGTATCGGCATCGAGGGAACCGAGTATGGAGACGGTGCCCCGTTCACTGGCGTTTTCGCCCGTCCTGCACTCGCCGTTGATATAGCAGTCCGCATAGTAGACCTTGACGTCGCCGAGCCAGGAGAAGGGGGTGGTCTCCGATTCGATGTAGCCGGTTCGGCCGCGGAAGATGGGTGGCGTGACCTGCGGGCGCGTGATCTTCAGGATGCCGCGCGGAGAGAGCGCCTCGGCAGACTGCGCAACCGACAGCGGTTCGTTGCCGGCGGCATCCTCCACATATTTTCTCACCCGGATGTCGGTAAAGCCGAATCCCCCGTCCCATCCGCCGAAACCGATCTCCCCGTAACGCAGGGAGAAGGCGCTGGGGGCGTAGAAATCGGCCAGTTCGTGGAAGCCCCCGTCGTCATCCACGTCCGCGGGGGAGGCGGCGCTCATCAGCAGTTTGAGCCGGGTGCGGTCCTCATCGGGGTTGTGGAAGACTCGCACCTTCGCCCAGTACCATTGGTTGTTCTGGGGGAACGCGGAGATATCGAGGATGCGGCTGGCCGCCGTCTGGTACTGCCAGACGTAGTCGATGCCGGAGGCGTAGGGCCGGAAGATGAAGCGGTTGTCGAAATACTCCATGCCCCACATGTTGCCGGCATCGTTGTAGAAGACCGGGTTGAACTGGGGGTTGGCGGAGCCCCCGTACTGTCGATAGACCCCGGCGTGGATCAGGTACGACACCTCGTAATGATCCCAGCCGAGGAGCCCCCGGTGGAGGTAGGGGCCGGTGTCCTCGGACTTGTGAGCAGGCCCCAGATCGCTGCGCAGGATGAGAATCGGCTGGCCCGTCTGCGGATGGTCGATACGATCGATGGTCCACCAGTTGTAGAAGTCGTCGGGTGTCGGGACGTTGACCCAGCCGGCGGGATCGGCCGGAGCCCCTGCGCACTGGGTCGTTCCATCGGGACATCCCACGGGTTGGCCGGCCTCGTAGCTGTCTCCCCACTCCTCCCAAAGATCAAAGGTGGCGAGCTTGTTGGAGAGGGGTGCCCTGGCCTCCGGATTCCCCCACCAGGCGTAGACGACGGTATCGCCGCCACTGCCGATGATCTTTGGTACTCGCACCCATGCCTCCAGATGTCGGTTCGCCTGATCGAACTTCTTGATCCAGAAGGGGAGCAGGCTGCCGCGATCGTCGGTGAAGACGATGTCCGAACCGTCCGGCCGGGCATGGTCGAGGGCCGTTTCGCCATCGATGGTGACCAGAACCTGGTGGTCGCTGAGGTCGTTGTAGCCGTTGCCGCCCTCCCAGAGGATGGTCTGGGGTGCCCGGTAGCCCCAGAAGCATCCAAGCTGGGTCAGGGTGGTGGCCGAGAGGCGCGCCATGTCGGAGCTGCCGTCACCCAGCGACACCGCCCGGATCTCCACTTCGCCCTGGGT
>JALTLT010000279.1 GCA_027001815.1 Gammaproteobacteria bacterium
CCTCGCTGGCCACCGACTCCTTCATCTCCGCGGCCTCATTCCAGGAGACCACCCGGGTGCTGACCGAGGCGGCGGTGCGCGGCATGCGTGACGATCTGCGCGGCCTGAAGGAGAACGTGATCGTCGGTCGGCTGATCCCGGCCGGTGCCGGACTGGCCTACCATACCCAGCGGCGGCGCAAGCGCCGTCGTGCCGAGGAACTGGCCCGGGAGCAGGCGGCGGCGGCCTTCGCCCCGCAGCCGGCCTCCGCCGAAGCCGGAGGTGACGCCAGCGACGAGGCCTGACCCCTTCACCGCTGGTCCGGCACGCCGGCTCCTGGCGGGGGCGGCGGGCCGGTTCCGGCAACGGCGACGGTGCACAACCGCAAGCCCTCTCGGGCCGGCTTCCGGCGACGATTCAGGGACTTGCCGCATCCTGCGAGGTGGGAGAGCGGATATTTTTCCGATTCACCCCTCTCGCGCTTGACAGGGCCGCTGCCGGGCCCTAAAATTCCGCTTCTTTCTCGGGCCGGCTGCTGCCGGCCCGTCTTTGTGTTTTCTTGGGAATTTAAGCCGGGGTTACCGATTCATGGCTACGATCAATCAGCTGGTGCGCAAGCCGCGCACCCGCAAGAAGGAAAAGAGCAACGTACCCGCCCTGGAGGCCTGTCCCCAGAAGCGCGGCGTATGCACCCGCGTCTACACCACCACCCCCAAGAAGCCCAACTCGGCGCTTCGCAAGGTGGCCCGTGTGCGGCTCACCAACGGCTATGAGGTGACCAGCTATATCGGCGGCGAGGGGCACAACCTGCAGGAGCACTCGGTGGTACTGATCCGTGGCGGTCGTGTGAAGGACCTTCCCGGTGTGCGCTACCACGTGGTGCGCGGCAGTCTCGACACCTCCGGTGTCGAGGGTCGCAGGCAGCGCCGCTCCAAGTACGGCGCCAAGCGTCCCAAGGGGTGATTGCGCAGCGGTGTGCGCCAAGAACATCCGTGAGAGAAGATTTTTGAGGGCCTGTCATGCCTAGAAGAAGAGAAGTCCCGAAGCGAGTCATCCTTCCCGATCCCAAGTACGGGAACGAGATGCTGGCCAAGTTCATGAACATGATCATGGTCGATGGCAAAAAGTCGGTGGCCGAGAAGATCGTCTACGGCGCGCTGGACATCATTGCCGAGAAGGGGCATGGCGATCCCGTCGAGGTGCTCAACACCGCCCTCGAGAACGTGGCCCCCAAGGTGGAGGTGAAATCCCGCCGGGTGGGCGGTGCCACCTACCAGGTTCCGGTCGAGGTACGCGCCCAGCGTCGCCAGACCCTGGCCATGCGCTGGCTGATCGACGCCGCCCGCAAGCGGGGCGAGAAGACCATGGGTCGCCGCCTGGCGGGTGAGGTCCTCGATGCCGCCGAGCGCCGCGGGGCCGCCGTCAAGAAGCGCGAGGATACGCACCGCATGGCCGAGGCCAACAAGGCCTTCGCCCATTACCGCTGGTAAACCCCGGCCCGAATCGAACACACGACACCAGGAATCAGAGCAGTGGCACGCAAGACTCCAATCGAGCGCTATCGCAATATCGGCATCATGGCCCACATCGATGCCGGCAAGACCACCACCACCGAGCGGGTGCTGTACTACACCGGTATCTCGCACAAGATCGGTGAGGTCCATGATGGCGCTGCCACCATGGACTGGATGGAGCAGGAGCAGGAGCGCGGCATCACCATCACCTCGGCGGCCACCACCTGTTTCTGGAGCGGCATGGACCGGCAGTATCCGGAACACCGCATCAACATCATCGACACCCCCGGGCACGTGGACTTCACCATCGAGGTGGAGCGTTCCCTGCGGGTGCTGGACGGCGCCTGTGCCGTCTTCTGTGCGGTGGGCGGCGTCGAGCCCCAGTCCGAAACGGTTTGGCGCCAGGCCGACAAGTACGGCGTGCCGCGCATGGCGTTCGTCAACAAGATGGATCGTGCCGGCGCCGATTTCCTGCGGGTGGTCGAGCAGATCCGCGATCGTCTCGGCGCCAACCCCGTGCCGATCCAGCTCAATATCGGTGCCGAGGAGGGTTTCGCCGGCATCATCGACCTGATCCGGATGAAGGCGATCATCTGGAACGACGCCGACATGGGCGCCACCTACGAGGAGCAGGAGATCCCTGCCGAGCTGCGCGACAAGGCGGAGGAGCTGCGTGGCGGGATGATCGAGGCGGCGGCCGAGGCCAACGAGGAGCTGATGAACAAGTATCTCGAGGGCGAGGAGCTGACCGCCGACGAGATCCGTCAGGGGCTGCGCATCCGTACCCTGAGCAACGAGATCATCCCCTGCCTGTGCGGTTCCGCCTTCAAGAACAAGGGCGTGCAGGCGATGCTCGACGCGATCATCGACTACATGCCGTCCCCCATCGACATCCCCTCGATCAAGGGTGAGCTGGAGGATGGCACCGAGGCCGAGCGCCACGCCTCCGACGACGAGCCGTTCGCCGCGCTGGCGTTCAAGATCGCCACCGATCCGTTCGTCGGTACCCTGACTTTCTTCCGGGTCTACTCCGGGGTGCTCAGCTCTGGCGACACCGTCTACAACTCGGTGAAGGGCAAGAAGGAGCGTGTCGGGCGTATCGTGCAGATGCACGCCAACCACCGCGACGAGATCAAGGAGGTTCGCGCCGGCGACATCGCCGCCGCCGTGGGCCTCAAGGATGTCACCACCGGTGACACCCTGTGCGACCTCGACAACAAGATCGTCCTGGAGCGGATGGAGTTCCCGGAGCCGGTGATCTCCATCGCCATAGAGCCCAAGACCAAGGCCGACCAGGAGAAGATGGGCATCGCCCTGCAGAAGCTGGCCCAGGAGGACCCCTCCTTCCGCGTCCACACCGACGAGGAGTCGGGGCAGACCATCATCTCCGGCATGGGTGAGCTGCATCTGGAGATCATCGTCGATCGCATGCGGCGCGAGTTCAAGGTGGAGGCCAACGTGGGCAAGCCGCAGGTGGCCTACCGGGAGACGATCCGCAAGAGCGTCGAGCAGGAAGGCAAGTTCGTCCGTCAGTCGGGTGGTCGAGGCCAGTACGGTCACGTCTGGCTGCGCATCGAGCCTCTCGAGGCGGGTGGCGGCTACGAGTTCGTCAACGAGATCGTCGGCGGCGTGGTGCCCAAGGAGTACATCCCGGCGGTGGACAAGGGGATCCAGGAGCAGATGCAGAACGGCGTCATCGCCGGCTATCCGGTGGTGGATGTCAAGGTCACCCTGTACGACGGCTCCTACCACGAGGTGGACTCCTCCGAGATGGCCTTCAAGATCGCCGGTTCCATGGGTTTCAAGGAGGGTGCCAAGAAGGCAGACCCGGTCCTGCTGGAGCCGATCATGAAGGTCGAGGTGGTGACCCCCGAGGAGTACATGGGCGACGTGATGGGCGATCTCAACCGTCGGCGTGGCCTGGTGCAGGGGATGGACGATGCGCCCTCCGGCAAGGTGATTCGGGCCGAGGTGCCGCTGGCCGAGATGTTCGGCTACGCCACCGACCTGCGCTCCGCCACCCAGGGTCGGGCCACCTATACCATGCAGTTCCTGAAGTACGCAGAGGCTCCGGCGAACATCGCCGAGGCGGTGATGAAGCGCGACTGAACAACCGCATAGACAAACCCGAACATTCGAATACCAGAGTACGAGGTGATACGCCGTGTCCAAGGAAAAATTTGAACGTACGAAGCCGCATGTGAACGTGGGTACGATTGGTCACGTAGACCATGGGAAGACCACCCTGACGGCGGCGATCACGAAGTGCATGGCCGAGAAGCACGGTGGTGA